>JBIIYD010000213.1:0-5094 GCA_044347005.1 Flavobacteriales bacterium
CCATCGGGCACGCGATCGGCCAGCATGTTCTGCATGCCCACCATTTGGGAATCGACGTTGGTGCGGAAGGCGAACATGTACTCGACCCGGTCGCGGCAATTGGTGCCATCGTTCTGGTTGCTGAACGGGTTGTCGGGATTCTCCCCGTTCCAATAGGTACCCCACGGTCTGAAGTTGGCCGGATCGATGACCACCACGTGCCATGCCGCATTCACGTTGCAGCCGTTGTAGTCCTGTGCGGTCAATTCCATGAACCAACCTGTGCTATCGTTGGACGAGGCCGTGCTGCTGCCCCGTACTTGGGCGCGTATGGTGCGGATCCCGGAATAGAATTCGAACGCCCGATCGGGCCTTTCGTGTTCCACCCCATCGAAGGTGTTGTTCTTGAACTGGAAGAACTGGGCCTGGCCCCAGCCCTGTTTTCCGGGGATGTACTGGAAGGAGCGTTCGTACCAATTGTAACCGCCGTTGCCCGTGCTATCGATGCTGCAACGCCAGAAATAGACCGTGCTGTCCTGTGGAACGGTCTGGGCATAGACCGACACAGGCTGCCAACCGACCACTCCACCGGGTGCGGAAAGTGTAGCCGTTTCCAGCACCGGACTGTCGAAGGTATCGGCCGTATCGATCTGGAACACGTAGTTCCGCTGCGGGGCGAAGGGGTCACCGGTGCTGGCCTTCAGCATCGGGGTCGGCTCGGGCACGATGGCGAAGTTGTATGGATATGTCGGGACCAGGTCGCCGGAGGTGATGAACAGCGCAGAGTTCGCACTGTTATTACCGATATCGTCGAGTTCCGGTATCTCGTCGGGATCGAGGTCCACCCGTGCCATGAACTGGTTGATGCCCTGCCCTCCGGAGAACCCCTGGGTGGGCACCCTGAAGAACGCCGTATCCCGCAGGTACACGTTGGAAAGTCCAACCAACTGCGACTGCACACCGGTGAGTCCCGAATTCGAACGCTCCAGGGCCACGTTCACATCGGCGTTCACAGCCTTCCCGATGTTGGTCACCACCACCTTGACATCGAAGGTGTCCACATCGGCGGAGACAGAAGCCGGATCGAAGAAGATGTCTTGTGTGGATACCGAGTAGTCCGGTTCTGGCCAGGAATTGAGGATCAAGGCGGGGTCACCCTGCAAGGTGAACGTGTGTACGTTGTTCACGGACCGGATGTCGGAACTGCTGCTCAATTGCTGGAACGTAGCGTGGCGCATGTGCTCACCGATGCTCTTGCCATAGTTCAACTGGCTGAAGCTCCGGTAGAACTCCCGGGAATAAGGATTCAGGAAAGGCGCTATACCGGCATCCACCGAAGCGAGGAACGCGATGGGGCCCTTCTCCGGAAGCATCACCCAATCCTCCGAAGTGCTGGTGTTGGAGTTCAAGTGGATGTTACCGATGTAGCAGGAATTGCCGATCACCATGGGATACCTGCCATTCCATTCGTAGTTCTCGGGATTGTCGATGGTGATGTCGAACCCATTGGCATAGGCATGCGCGAAAAAGGACATGAGCGTAACCCCTTCCTCGATCAACATCCTGACGGAATCCGCGGAGGCCTGTTGAATGATGTCCGAAGAGGTCTTTGAGAAGTCCACTACCCTTCCCCCGAAATAGGTTCCTTCGGCCAGCTGTTTCCAGCCGTTCATGTAGGTGGCGAACAGGTTGTTCTCACTGGTGGTGAACCCACCCCGGAAGTGGAGGATATTTTTCATCCAGACCGCAGGTGGCTGGCTCTCGAAAGTCCTCACCTTTTCCAGGTAGTCACGAACTTCCTGCACGTTCGATGCGCTCAACCGCCCCAAGGGGATATCAACCTTGCGTGTATCGAAGCGCAATCCAATGGTGAAGCACGGGTCGCTGGAAGGATAGCCGTAACTGGGCACCAGGCAGCGCGCATAAGCGCCGTTCGAATCAGGCCGATAACCGTCCACCCCACCTGTCTTGGCCGTCTGTACCGATTTCCCGATCAGGAACATCGCCTGCGGATCGGTGCTCCAGGTGTTCACGATATAGCGGGCGAAGCGGCGAATGGCGAATGCGTGTTTGGGTATCCCACCTCCGAATTGATCGTAGAGTTCGTCCACGTCCGCGATCACTACCGGCATGGGATTCTTGGGGCTTGTGCGTCGGTACGTTGCATACTCTTCCACACCTTCACGCAACGTGGCGTGTGTTACGATAAGCATTGCCGAGTCAGATTCGAGCGTTTCGAAGTCGGTAAACTGCCCGTTACCATTGACCGGAACAAGGCTCATAATGGAGGTCGTGGCGGCAGTGCCGATCACCACCGTTTGTGTTTCAGAAGCACCCGCATGGGGAGGGACCATGGCCTTCCACCGGTTCCCGGATTGTGTGGGCATGATCCGGCGCAACGAATCGCCCCAAGCATACACAACAGGAGCTCCGCTAATCCCGGAAAAGTCAATATGCGCCAAGGCATCGGTGCCATCGTTCGGCAGCCACATGCGCGCCCAAGTATTGTTCTGGAAGGTGAAGTCCCGGGCGTATCGGATGCCGAGGTGAGAGATCACTTGCCGGTCCGCGTAGTTGGCCGGGTTGGATGCTCCGATCTGCCCCGGTGCGAAGAGGTCGTAAGGCACCTGGAAGCGGACCGAAAGGTTGGCCCCTAAGGAACTTACCGGCACTTCGAAGGAGGAGCGGATCACCTTGACCCCTCTGAAGATCGTGTCCATGGCCACCGTCCCTGGAGCATTGGGTCCATACGCCACACGCAGGTGGTGGTCGAACAACGAGATCCCTCCCGGCTCGTTCGTGCTTGCGGACACCGTGAATACGCGCGCAGGAGGCGCATCGCTGGCGAGGTAGGCCCGTGCCGTTGTGAGCACCCTGACCTGCTCCACATCGCTGGCCGTGGCCTGCAAGAGTTGGGTGTGGAACCAGCCCTCCCCTTCGAGCATGAACCCGCTGGTAACACCACTGCTCGCCTCTGCCGAGCCGGGACGATAAGCACCAACAAGACCTGATACCACCTCCGAAACGAAATAGGGTCTTACCGGCTGGCTCGCGAAATCGATGTTCGCATAAGGCACCACACGTTCCTTGGGCGCAACCGGGTCCCAGGTGAGGAAATAGCGGATCGTATCGTTGTACTGGCTGTAGTACGGGTTGGCCAGGTGCCCTGGCTGGCTGTACATCTTGGCATCCAGCCATGCATCGTTACGCTGCCCGAAGAATTCGATGAAATCCCCGCTGTTCAGCACGCCGTCCTCACCGCCTTGGATATAGATCGGCACCTGTTTCTCCCGTGCAAAGAGCATGTACTCCGCAGGGTCCACCGTCGCGACCGGAAAGCCGCTCGATGCCAGCGCTGCGGAATCGATACGCACCAAGCCATCCGCGAATACCTCGAAACGCCAGTAACGCCTGCTGTGGTCGATCCATTCGTTGCCATGCACCACCTGAGCAAAGGAGGACAAGACCTCCAGCACGGACAGGACCAACAACAGGGATCGGATCATGACGCGGGCTTCTTGAACAGATCGAATTTCAGCGAGAAGACGTTGGAATAGAGCGCTACGCTGTTGTCTCCGATGTCGGTGAGCGCATAGTCGAGGGAGACGCTCTTGATCTTCAATCCGAGGCCGATGTTCGGCTGCATGGTCAACTGCTTGGAGTCGCTCAGGTCAGTGACGTACTGGAACTGGCTGAGGCCCGTGCGCACATACACCACGCCGGCGTAACCGAGTTCGAGACCGATGCGTGGATCGGAGCTCCATGTTCCCGAGCGGATGAGGGTATTGCGCCTACCGTCGAAGGTGTTCTCCAGGTCCACGGAGGCGATTAGGTCCAGTTTTTCGCCGAAATCGAATTGACGTGCGACGCCGAGCATCAACCTCGGAAGTGTCACCTCCACGCTGTTCTCCGGGATCTCGTTGTTGGTCTGCTGGAACACATCGATGGTCCGTTGGTCCAGGGTGTAGCTCCAAGCATTGAAGGTGCCCGTGATGTCGCGCCCTACGGCCGAAAAACGCCAGCGGTCCAGGTCGTACTGTGCCCCGGCGTCCAAACCGAAGCCCCATGCCTGGCCGAACTGGCCCACCCGCCGGTAGATCACCTTGGCGTTGCCACCGATCCGGAGGCCCGGCACACGCATTTTGCGGGCATAGGTTATGATGAAGGCCTGGTCGGCGGTACTGAACGATGTGATGCGATCGTAATCGATGTTCCCGGAGGGGTCGATCAGGTCGATCGTGTTGGGGATGTTGTCGATGCCGAAGCGGATAAAAGAGAAACCGATGGTGCTCATGCTGTCGATCGGCTTCGCCAACCCGATGTAGTCGTACTTGGCGATGCCCGCGAAATACTCGCTGTGCATCACACCCACCTGCAGATCGCCTTTGACCCCGAGGATCCCTGCCGGGTTCCAGTAGCCGCTGGTCACATCGTTCACCACGCTGGTGTAGGCACTGCCCATGCCCAAGGCCCGGGCTCCCACGCCGATGGCCAGGAACTCGTTGCTGTACTTGGGTGCATCCTGGGCCAGGGCGGCAACTCCCACGACCACGAGCGCCAAGGCTGTAATGCCGCGAACGGCCTTCGTCCATATGATCTTCATCTGCTCATTGTTGACGCAGCCTATAACAGAAAGTGGCCTGGATCATTGCCCCGAATTTATCCGATCTTCGACCCGAATGGCATCCTTCCCCCGAATTCCGGACCTGCTTACCACCGCGAACCTATGTTGTGGGGTCGGTTCCATCCTGCTGGCTTCTCAAGGACAGTTAACACTGGCGTGTTGGCTGGTGTTCGCCGGGGCCTTCTTCGATGTGCTGGACGGGCTGGCAGCTCGGGCGTTGGGGGGAGGCAGTGAATTGGGTAAGCAGTTGGACAGTTTGGCGGATATGGTGACGTTCGGGGTGGCGCCTGCCTTCATACTATGGTCAGGAATAGGCAGTATTTCAGTCTTCATGTTCATGCAAAATGAGGGGAAGGACCTCATACCTATTGGCACGTACACCGCAGATGGCATCCCCGGCGTAGTGGTTAGCCATATTGCCCTTTGGGTGATTGTGCTCAGCATACCGGTAGCATCGGCATGGAGACTGGCAAAGTTCAACATCGACACAC
>JBIIYD010000226.1:0-4743 GCA_044347005.1 Flavobacteriales bacterium
AGGAGGATTCCTGGGCCTTCCTACCCCTGCCAACGCACTTTTTTATGCTAGTCTCGGTCTCGTCGTTGGCAGTCCGAACGACATGTACACATCTTACCTCCTTACTGGAATCGGACAGGGCATGATCCCAACCCTTTCGGAGCATGGACTATTGAACTTGATCTGGCCTTGGGGTCTTTGCATTGCTTCCGCTGGATTATCCATCCTCATGCTCTCCGAACTCCCACTCCCCTCCCTCAAGTTCAAGCACTTCAAGTGGCAGGGCAACCAAGTCATCTACATGCTCGGGGGTAGTGGAGTCGTGCTGGTGGCGCTGTACGGAATGCTGGCCGTGCCGCTGATCCTGGTGCTGTACATCCTTAGCCCGCTGTGGGGCCGTGTGTTCGGAAAGGGGGTGAATTAATTTTCGATATGTCGACCCAATGGGTCGACGGTACAGGTGGTGAGGCAATGCACGCGTCGCATTGCAACCACCTGCACCTGAGCGTTGCGCATTCGTATTTCTCTGCGACCTTTGCGCCTCCGTACCTCTGCGTTCTCCCTACCGCCATGAAGAACTTCCGCGCCGCCATCGATGTAATGCCACAGGACAATCTGCTGGACCCACAAGGCAAAGCCGTTACCGGTGCCATGGGCAACCTGGGCCTGCCCGAGATCTCCGGGGTTCGCATCGGCAAGCACATCACCCTGAACGTGGAGGCCAAGGACAAGAAGACGGCCGAAGCCAAGGTGGACGAAGCCTGCAAGAAGCTGCTGGCCAACCAGGTGATGGAGAAGTACAGCTTCTCGATCGAAGAACTGGCGTAAGCTACCCCCGCACTATCGCAGCCTTTGTACCTGTACCGTCGACCCACTGGGTCGACTTTCGAGATACCAATGCCACATTTGTCGACCCAGTGGGTCGACGGTACAGGTACATCAAGAGGGTCATCGGTGGTGCCTACACCGGCACCTTCCTGCGCAGCACGAAATTCCTGCCCAGGTATTTCTCCCGCACCTCGGGATCCCCGGCCAATTCTTCGGCAGTACCCTGTTTCAGGATCCGGCCTTCGTACAAGAGGTAGGCACGATCGGTGATGCTCAACGTTTCCTGCACGTTGTGATCGGTGATCAGGATGCCGATGTTCTTTTCCTTCAGCTTGGCCACGATGCCCTGGATGTCCTCCACCGCGATGGGGTCCACGCCGGCAAAGGGTTCGTCCAACAGGATGAAGCGCGGTTCGGTAGCCAATGCCCGGGCGATCTCGGTACGGCGCCGTTCACCACCGCTGAGTACATCCCCCATGTTCTTCCGCACGTGCTGCAGACCGAATTCGTCCAACAGGCTCTCCAACTTGGCCGCCTGCTCCGCCTTGCTCTTGCCGGTCATTTCCAGGATCGCCCGGATGTTGTCCTCCACGGTGAGCTTGCGGAAAACGCTGGCTTCCTGCGGCAGGTAGCCGATCCCCTTCTGCGCCCTGCGGTACATGGCCAGGTCGGTGATCTCCTCTCCGTCCAACAACACCTGCCCTTCGTTGGGTTTCACCAGCCCCACGATCATGTAGAAGCTCGTGGTCTTGCCGGCGCCATTGGGTCCGAGGAGCCCCACGATCTCGCCCTGGTGAACCTCCACGCTAACACCGTTCACCACGGATCGCTTCTTATAGCGCTTGAAGATGTTGACTGCCTGGAGCACGGTGTCAGAAGGTGATGTTGAGCTTCAAACGTAAGGACCAAGCCCTTGTATTGGGGTGGTCCAGGTAGGTAAGGCGGCGTATGGCATCCACGCGCAGCACCTTCAGGATGTTCTCGATACCCACCGAAGCTTCCATGAACGGCCCTTCCGAAAGGTCGTACATGAAGGGCAGAAGTTCCATTTCATCCCTGTTCTTCTGGGCCAGGCTGCCCACGGCCGCCTTGAAGCCGAGCACTTCACGCCACTTCAATCGACGGAACAGGGGCACCCGGTTGAAGAGGGCTCCGTCCAGGTGATGCTCCAAGAACAGCGTGGCCGAGCGGTCGTTGATGAACTCGAAGAAATTCATGGTGTTGAACGCGATGTCATCGAAGTAGAATGTCTCGTTACCCGCATTGATCAACAGCAAGGGATACGGTAGCGTACCCCACACCTTGCCCCCGGTCACCGTGTAGCGCATGAAACCCAAACCTCCCAACGGCACCCGCTGTTGCACGCGGACGATCATCTTGGTGTAGTCGTAGTTCCCGTCCAACACACCCTCGAAGCCGTGCACCAGATGTACCTGCAGCACGGGATAGCTCGTGCCAAGGCTCACCCGGGAGAAATCACCGCTCACGTATTTCTCCTTGTAGGCGAAGTAGGTGTTCAGGATCACCTCGGCGGTCGTGATGCTGTTGATCACCTCGGGTTCAAGGGCGTCGTTGAAGGAAATGTAGGAAAGGCTTCCTCTGGGGAACAGGCTGCGGTGACGTAGGGCAAGGGTATTGCTCATGCCCGTGAACCATTCCCGCTCCAGGTACAGGTGGAAATCGTCCACCATGGTCAATTTGTCGTTCGGCGTTCTGCGGAAGACGGACGACAGGATATTGTCCTCCCGGAACGCACCCACACTCTGGCCGAGTTGCTCGATGTCCCGCTTGAACGAGGCTCCCAGGATCAGTCGCGGGTCCCTGGAAAGCATCATTTTTCCGGCCAGGCCGTACTTCACCTCGGTATCCTTGGTGCCATAGGCCACATATCCCTCCAGCTCCTTGTTGCGGCTCCATTTGCTGCTGGTGCGCGCACCGATCCGGAAGCGGTTCCCTTCCACGGGGTTGAAGCTGTAGAAGGTGAAATACGGCCCCAGTTCCAGGTCGTCCATCGGATAATAGCCGGTGACCACCGTATTGATGATGTCCAGATACGTACGGAACCTGGGGATGGTCTTCATGGTGTCCACCATGTGGTAGATCGCATCCTCCTTGGCCGTAAGGGGCACATGGCGATTGCTCTCCCAATAATCGGAGCCCGTGCTCAGCGGATCGATCGCCATGATCACCTCTTCCACGCCGTCGTAGAACGGGTCGTCCATCGGCCGGTTGATCGAGAAATCGCGGTAGGTAGCGGTGCGCCTGCCGTAAAGCCCCTGCACGGGATTGTCATTGGGCTTTCCTGCATCGCGCACCATGTTGAGGTCGACGACGAGCTCATCGCGTACCAGCATCCACACCTCGTTCTGCACCTGGTCGTACACCTGCCTGACATGGAATGCCTGCACGAAGTTGAGGTTGGCACCTTCGTCGATTCCGGCTTCGATGCGGCGTACAGCATAGGTGGTGTCGTTGATCCACATTTCACCCTTGAACGCCAATTCCTGAACGCGTTTCGGGCTGAACTCGAGCTTGTAGCACCAATACTTCCCGATGAACGCACTGTCGGTGAGGTAGTAGTTGTAGTACCCCCTGCCCCCGTCCGATATCGGGCTCACGAAGTTCTTCCCGAAGATCTCCAGGAAGTTCTCGTAGATGTTCACGTTCTGGTACATGTCGCCCATGAACTGTGACACGCTCTCGTTCTCGATGCCGCTCACCTTGGTGCCCCGGATCAGCTCCCTGCGCGCCTTGGGTTTCTGGCGGTAATAGACCTCGGAGAGGGTCTCGGTCATGAAGATCGGTAACGAAGGCTTGGCGTCCGTGCTGTCGATATTGTCGAAGATGAAGGCGAAGGGCTCGAAGATCTTCTTCTTGGTGAACTCCTCGGTGATGTTGTTGAGGTCGAATTCGACCTTGTTATAGGCGTCGTACTGGAAGGCGGAGAGCTTCTCCCGGTTGTTGGCAGGCTTGTGGCGCACCACACGTCGCAGGATCTCGAAGGCGGGATTCTCATCGGTGGGTTTGATAATGACCTCACCCAACGTAACGCTGCTCGGCTCCAAGGCGATGTCGATCACCTGGGCCCGGTCCTTTTTCACCGGCAGCATACGTGGCTTGTATCCCACGGAAGATGCCTGGATGGAATCCGTGGCGTAGTACGTATCGAAGCTGTAACGGCCGTCCAGGTCCGAGGTGGTGCCGATACGGCTGTTCACGAAGGCGATGTTCACGAAAGGAAGCGGTTCTCCGGTTCCCGAATCGGTGACCCTTCCGGTGATGCGCGTGGTCTGGGCCAAGGCGGAGAGGGTGCCGACCATGGAAAGGACCAACACGACACCCTTGAAGCCGAACCCGAGCGAACGCATCAACGAACAGCCTTGTTGATCGCGGCTCGGCCGCGTTCCATGCTCCGCAGGGTGCGGGCGGAAAGGAGTATGCTGAACTCGTAGAGGACCATCAACGGCGCCGCAACGATGAGCTGGCTTACGACATCGGGCGGGGTTATGATGGCGGCGGCGATCAACACCACCACGAAGGCGTGCTTGCGATAGGTGCGCATGAAAGCGGGCGTCACCAGCCCCGCACGGGTCAGGAAGAGCACGACCATGGGCAACTCGAACAATACCCCCGTCCAAAGGGTGACGGAAGTGACCATGGCGATGTAGCTGTCCAGGGCCACTGCGTTCTGCACCGATTCACTGACCTGGTAACCACCGAAGAACTGGATGCTGAGCGGGGCCAGCAGGAAATAGCCGAACGCCACACCGGCCAGAAAAAGCACCGATGCGAAGGCCACGATCCCCCGGAGTGGTCTGCGTTCTTCGGGCTGGAGCCCCGGGGCTATGAAGCTCCACAGTTGCCAGATGACGATGGGGAAGGCCACCACGAGACCGGCCACGAAGGACACGATCAGGTGCGTGAAGAACTGCCCGC
>JBIIYD010000100.1:0-9787 GCA_044347005.1 Flavobacteriales bacterium
CAGCACGGCATGGCCCGCCAGGGTGTTCGGCGCTATGGCCGCCACCAGTGCGGCGGGGTCCGGAAAGGCCTGCACGCGGCAGGCGAAGCGGTGCTGTTGCGCGGCCAGCTGCGGGCCCACGGTAAAGAGGGTGGACACGCCGGCGCGTTGCAGCAGCTCGGCCACGCGCTGGTAAAGCTGCTCGGGCGCCTCGCCGCTTTCCTGGATGTCCGAAAGCACCACCGCCCGGGGCCTTCCGCTGGCCACCACCGCCAGTTGGTCCAGGGCAATGGCCAGCGAGGCCAGGTCGTTGCTGTAGGCATCGTTGATGAGCGTGGTGCCGTTGCTGCCGTCCACGATCTCCAGGCGCATGGCCACCGGGGCAAGGTGCGGGGTGCGTTCGGCGATCCAGGCCGGGCTGTGGCCCAGGTGCAGCAGCAGGGTTACGCAATGGAGGGCGTTCTCCACCGAGGCAGGGTCGGCGAAGGGGATGTCGAAGGCGAAACTCACTGCATCGTTGATCACGGTGATGTGGGTGCCAAGTTCCGTGCGCCGCTCGTGCACCACGTGCAGCCAGCCGTTGCGTTCGCGGCTCCAGCCGCGCAGCGCGGTGGTCATGGGCAGCCCGCTTTGCCGGATGGCCTCGCGCACCACCGCGTGGTCCTCGCAATAGACCAGTGCGCTTGCACCGTGGAAGAGCTTGACCTTCTCCAGCGCCTTTTCCGGATCGGAGCGGAAGTTTTCGCCATGCGCCGGCCCCACGTTGGTGAACACCCCGATCGTGGGGGCGATCACGGCGCGCAGCAATTCCATTTCACCCGGCATGCTGATGCCCGCTTCGAAGAGCCCCAGACTGTGTTCGGGCCGCATGTCCCACACGCTGAGCGGCACACCCACCTGCGAGTTCCAACTGCCGGGGCTGCGCACGATGTGTTCGGCGGAACGCAGCAGTTGGAAGAGCCACTCCTTGACCACGGTCTTGCCGTTGCTACCGGTGATGCCCACGACCGGTATGCCGAAATGCCCCCGGTGCCAGCCGGCTATGCGCTGCAGGGCGTCCCGGGTATCCTTCACCACCAGGAAGGTGCTGTCACCCAGCGTCGCGTGATCGGTGGGTGCTTCTTCCACCAGGAAACAGCGCACCCCGCGGCCGTGCATGGCGCCCAGGTAGGCATGCCCGTCGTGCCGTTCGCCACGCAGGGCTATGAAGAGGGTCTGTTCCGGCGGGAAGGGTTTGCGCGAATCGATGGACAGGTGCTCGATCAGGGGGTCCTGTTCGGCCCCGTTGCAGGTAGCCCCGAGCACCTCGGCCAGGGCCGAAAGCCGGTGTCCGTGCTGCGCGCTCATCACCCTTGGATGGTGTTCGCGTCCGCTTGCCGGGCCGCGTGGAAACACTGCCGGCACAGCGGCTGGTAGCTTTCCGTTTCGCCCAATAGGACCAGTTCCCGGCTGCTGCCCTTGCGGTGGCTGAAGGTGGCCAGCTCCCCGCATTCCATGCAGATGGCGTGCACCTTGGTCACGTACTCGGCAATGGCCATCAGCTGCGGCATGGGTCCGAAGGGCCGGCCCTGGAAATCCATGTCGAGCCCGGCGGCGATCACGCGCACGCCGCTGTTGGCCAGTTGCTCGCACACCAGCGGCAGGCCATCGTCGAAGAACTGGGCCTCGTCGATGCCCACCACTTCGATGTCGCTGGCCAGCAGGAGCAGGTTGCTGCTGCTGGGCACGGGCGTGCTGCGGATGCTGGTGGCATCGTGGCTCACCACTTCGTCCTTGTGGTAGCGGGTGTCCACACTGGGCTTGAAGATCTCCACGCGTTGCTTGGCGAACTCGGCGCGGCGCAAGCGGCGGATCAGTTCCTCGGTCTTGCCGGAGAACATGCTTCCGCAGATCACCTCCACCCATCCTTTGCGCCGTGTGCGGCTACCGGTGTGCTCCAGGAACATCGTTTCGCAGTAGCCCGCGACCGTTCCGGAATGGGCGCGGTTTGCAGGGTGCCGCGAAAATAGGGATCTTCGCGTTGGACCATCGACCATTCCACGGCATTCCATGGGCAAGGACAAGGGCTTTCGAACGATAGGCGATCTGGTGTCGGCATTGGCCGTTGCCGATCGCGGACTGGGCAGTGGCGCATTGGACCTCGACGGACTCGAAGCCGCCTGTTCCGATGCGCGCGAACTGTATGAACGGCTGGTGGTGCTGCGGCACAAAGCCCGCGAGGCGGCCGCTTCCGGCCAGCAACGCAGCGCTGCCGTGGCCGAGCCCCTGCCGCCGCCCCCGGCACCGGAACTGGCGGGCCCCGAAACACCCACCATGCGGCTGGATACCCGGCCACCAGCGGTGTCGCCCCGCCAGACCTCGTTGATCGAAGCCATCGAAGCCACTGCCGAACCCGAAGCGCCCGGCCCGGTACACGCACCGATGCCGGAGACCACGCCCAGCACCGTGGTCGATAAGCAACCCGCCCCGCAGGCAGGCCCCACGCTCGCCGAAAAACTGGAGAAAGCCTCCATCACGGACCTCTCCAAGGCTATCTCGTTGAGCCACAAGTTCTGGTTCATCGCCGAGCTCTTCGGTGGTGACCGCATCACTTACGACAAGAGCATCGGGCTCATCAACGCCTTGGGCGATCGGGAGAAGGCCTTCGCGTTCGTGGAAACGGAGGTGCTCGCCAAACTGAAAAAGCCCGCCGACCCGGAAGCATTGTCCACCTTTATGGACCTCGTGGAACGCCGATACGCATGAGAACGAGAACACTGGTCCTGCTCTTATTGGTCGCCTGTGCCCGCACCCAGGCCCAGGACCCTGCGGTCCTGATCTCCAAGGCCCGCGCGCACCTGGACACCCTTACCTCGCCGGAGTTCCACGGGCGCGGGTATGTGAACGGGGGCGATGCCCTTGCCGCCAACTACCTGGCGAAGCACTTCCAACGCATCGGCCTCAAGCCGGTCAAAACGGGTTTCCTGCAACCGTTCACCTTCAACGTGAACAGCTTTCCGGACAGCATCGGGGTATCGGTGGATGGCAACGTGCTGCGTCCCGGCATCGACTACCTGGTGGACCCCGGTTCGGGCTCGGCCCAAGGGAGCTACCGCTTGGTACACCTTACGCCCAGCGACCTGCTCACCCCCGAACGGAAGGCCATGACCATGGGTGTGCTGGTGGGCAACGCGGCCTGCCTGCACCTGCCACCCACCACCAAGCCCGATTCCCTGCAGCTCTTCGCCGCCATGGCCCGCGAGCTGATGTACCACGGGCCGGTGGTGAAGGCGGTGCGCGGTAAACTCACCTGGAGCGTTTCGAACGAAGCCCTTCCGTTCCCCCTGATCGAAGTGCGGGACAGCCTGTTGAGCGATAGCGCCCAAGTGCTGGACCTTCAGGTGAAGAACCGGTTGCTCGTGCGCCACGAAGCGAACAACGTGATGGGCATGGCCAAGGGTAAGGGCAAGGAGTGGATCGTGATCGGCGCCCACTACGACCATTTGGGGCGCATGGGCCCCGATGCCTTGTTCCCCGGAGCGAACGACAACGCCAGCGGCGTGGCCATGCTGCTGAGCCTGGCGGAGTGGTTCGCCAAGAAACCGGCGAAGTACAACATCCTGTTCGTGGCCTTCGCGGGCGAGGAAGCCGGACTGCTCGGGTCCGAGTGGTGCGCGGTGGACCGGCCCATCGACTGGAAACAGGTGCGCCTGATGCTCAACCTGGACATCCTGGGTACCGGCGATGACGGCATCATGGTGGTGAACGCTACCGCACAGCCCAAGGCCTTCGATCAATTGGTGGCCATCAACGGCAACAAGAACTACCTGCCGGACGTGCGCTCACGGGGTCCGGCCTGCAACAGCGACCACTGTCCCTTCGTGAAGCGCGGCATACCGGCCTTGTTCATCTATACCCTGGGCGGCGTGGCGCACTACCATGACGTGAACGACCGGGCGGCCACCCTGCCGCTTACCGGCTTCGGCGGTCTGTACGCCTTGTTGAAGGACTACATCACCACCTACAAGTGAGCTGCGCCCTGGGCTTTGGCGCAGCGCTGGGGGCCGGCCGTACTCTTAGGGCGCATCATCGGCCCCTCACGTGCCCCATTTTCCTCCTGCCATGGACATGACCAGTGAGGGTCGCGCCACCGCTTCGCGCTCGCAGCTTACCCTGGTGCCGACACCCATTGGCAATCTGGAGGACATCACCCTGCGCGCCCTGCGGGTGTTGCAGGAAGCGGATGCCATCGTGGCCGAGGATACCCGGGTCACGGGGCAGTTGCTCAAACACTTCGGCATTTCGAAGCCCCTGATGAGCTTTCATACCAACAACGAGCACCGCATGGTGGAAGGGTTGGTGGAGCGCATGCGCCGTGGCGAACGCTTGGCCTTGGTGAGTGACGCCGGAACCCCCGCGATCAGCGACCCCGGCTTCCTCCTTGTGCGCCTTGCCGTGCAGAACGGCATTTCGGTGGAATGCCTGCCGGGCCCAACGGCCTTCGTACCGGCCTTGGTGGCCAGCGGCATGCCGTGCGACCGTTTCTGCTTCGAGGGTTTCCTCCCGCCGAAGAAGGGCCGCCGCACACGCCTCGCGGAACTGGCCGTGGAAGAGCGCACGGTGGTGCTCTATGAAAGCCCCCACCGCATTGCTAAAAGCCTCCGCGAGTTCGCCGAACACTTCGGCCCCGACCGCCAAGCCAGCGTAAGCCGCGAGATCTCCAAACTGCACGAAGAGACCCGACGCGGTACCTTGGCCGAGCTGGCCGCGCATTTCGAAGCGCATGCGGCACGGGGCGAGATCGTGGTGGTGATAGCTGGGAAGTGAAAGGATGTGGAGATGATTGGGATGTGGAAATATGGGGATGCACCTATCCGCGTAGCGGCTGATGTTGTTGTACCACACCACCTGTACCGTCGACCCACTGGGTCGACTTTTCGGATCGCTACCAATACCCTCATCATATGAAAGCCTGGACCCTTACCACACACGGTGACCCGAACAACGCCTTCAAGCTCCAGGAGCATCCGGACCCAGTGCCCGGTCGCCAGCAGGTGCTCATAGCGAGCGAAGGGTTCGGCCTGAACTATGCCGACGTAATGGCCGCCAAGGGGTTATACCGGGATGCGCCACCCTTGCCCAGCATACTGGGCTATGAAGTGGTGGGCCGGGTGGAAAAGTGCGGCAGCGATGTGCCGGCCGACCTGCTTGGCAAACGCGTGGTGGCCATGACCCGATTCGGAGGCTACGGGAGGAAGGCCATCACCGACCACCGGGCGATGGCGGTCATTCCCGATGATATTCCCTTGGGCGAAGCGGCCGCCCTGGCGACCCAGGGTTGTACAGCATGGTATGGTGCCAAATTGCTGTGCCCCGTATACCCCGGGCAGCACGTACTGGTACACAGTGCGGCCGGTGGCGTCGGGCAATTGTTGGTGCAGTTGGCCTTGAACGCCGGGTGTACGGTTTATGCCGTGGCCAAAGGGGAGGAGAAGATGGCCTACCTGAAGTCGCTGGGAGTTCAGCACGTCATCGATCGTGGGGCGGGGGATTATGCTGCTGCCGTTCGGCGTGCATCGGGCGGGCAGCGGCTGGACGTGAGCTTCAATGCCGTGGGTGGTTCCAGTTTCAAGAAGGACATGGCCCTGCTGGGCAGCGGCGGCCGCATCGTACTCTACGGCGGCGCCGAGCGGGGTGGTCTGGGCGCCTTCGGCACACTGCGTTTCGTATGGCGCATGGGCCTCGTGGTGCCCATCGTGCTCATGATGAAGAGCCAGAGCATCCTGGGCCTGAACATGCTCAGGATCAGTGAGAACAAACCGGAGATCATCGCCGCTTCGCTGGAAGGGGTGGTGGACGCCCACCGAAAGGGAGTCCTGAAACCCCGGGTGCACAAGGAGTTTGCGGCGGACCAACTGGCCGCGGCCCACGTGGCATTGGCAAGTGGCGGCACCATTGGCAAGGTCGTGGTTCGCTGGTAGGGGTCCCGCCAGCCGGGAACAGCCGACATCCCTTCCGCGTTCCTGTCCTCGTCTACCTTTGTTCCGCGCATGAACGCCACATCCGACAGCCTCACCCCACTGCCGTTCCAGGCTTGGCGGCTCGGGCTGGAAAGTCCGCTGCTGATCGCCGGACCTTGCAGTGCGGAGAGCGAGGAACAGGTATTGGCCACGGCCCTTGACTTGAAAGCCACGGGCAGGGCGACGGTATTCCGGGCCGGTCTGTGGAAACCACGCACACGTCCCGGCCACTTCGAAGGAGCCGGGCTCGACGCCCTTCCTTGGCTAAGGAGCGTAAGGCAGCAAACCGGACTCTTGACCATGACCGAGGTGGCCACGGCACAGCACGTAGAGGCCTGCCTGGAAGCCGGGGTGGACATGTTGTGGATCGGTGCGCGTACCACGCCGAACCCATTCAGTGTCCAGGAGATCGCCGATGCGCTTCGCGGGGTGGACATCCCGGTGTTCGTGAAGAACCCGATCAACCCCGACCTGCAGCTTTGGGTGGGTGCCTTGGAGCGGCTGTCCCGCGCCGGCATCACCCGCTATGCCGCCATCCACCGGGGTTTCAGTTGGTTCGAAAGGACCCCCTACCGGAACAGCCCAATGTGGGAGTTCCCCATACGCCTGAAGGCGGCCATGCCGGGGCTGGAGATCCTGTGCGACCCGAGCCACATAGCTGGCAGCCGGGACAAACTGGGAGCCGTGGCCCAACAGGCCTTGGACCTCGGGCTCAGCGGCCTTATGATCGAGGTACACCACGACCCCGACAAGGCGCGCAGCGATGCCGACCAGCAATTGACACCCCGGTCCTTCGCCGACCTGATCGCCAGCCTCATCTTCAGGCAAGCGACCCCCACCGCGGTAATGGCCGACCACTTGCAGGAACTGCGGGACCTGATCGACCAGCTGGACGAGGAGATCGCGCAGAAGCTGGGTACCCGCATGGACATCGCGGAACGCATCGGCGACGAAAAAAGGACCCAGAACGTGGCCATCCTGCAGCCCGAGCGCTTCGAGGCCATTCTGAACAGACAGCTCAACCTGGGGGGGCATTTGGGCCTGAGCGCCGCCTTTATCCGGGAGTTCATGGACTCCGTTCACAGGGAGAGTATCCGGCGCCAGAGCGGTCCGCAGGCGCTTGGTACCGATCAGGATATCCAGCGTGCCCAAGGATCGGTCATGGACGATCGGAACTGATCTGCTTATATTCGGGCGCCTGCAAACAAAAATCGTCCGGAACCGATCCCTAAAACACATCATGCTCAAACACTACTTTCTGGGGGTGGCGCTATCCTTTTGCGCCCCAGTGTTGCTGAATGCACAGTTCAGCTTTACCAATGCCACCAACCTCAAGAGCAACACCACCACCAGTGGAGGTTGCATGGGGGTGGTCGACATGAACGGCGATGGACTGGATGACATGTGCATCCTGAACAACAGCCGCACCTTCATGGTGGATTACCAGAACGCCGACGGAAGCTTTTCGTTGGTGAACTATGGCAACGTCTCCAACAGCGGCCAATGGGGCATGGCGATCGGCGATATCGACAACAATGGGCACAAGGACCTGGTGAGCGGTGGGAGTTACGATGGAACCCACTTCCTGCGAATCAATTCCGTGGGCGATGCCGACCTCACCGACCTGAACAACGGGAACCTCTTTACCCAGTGCGTGAACATCGTCGACATCGACAATGACGGCCACAATGATTACTGGGCCTGTCACGACGACGGTGCTCCAAGGCAGTGGCTCAACAACGGCTCCGGATCTTTGTCCTACGCGGATATCATCGACTACACGACCACCCCGACAAGCGACATGAGCGGGAATTATGGCAGCGTGTGGACCGATTTCGACAACGATGGTGACATCGATCTTTACATCGCCCATTGCAGGCAGAACGTGAACAACGCCAATGACCCACGGCGTTGGAACCGTCTGTTCGTGAACGACGGAAATGGCAACTATACCGACCGTGCATTGGACTACGGTGTGCAGATCCGCAACCAGAGTTGGACCGCCGATCTGGGCGATATCGACAACGATGGCGACCTGGACATGGTGGTGACCAACCACGATGCCACCATCCAACTTTTCGAGAACGATGGAGTGGGGAACTTCACGGAGATCACCGCAGGAAGCGGTCTGGAGATCACCGGCTTCTTCCTGCAGAGCAAGTTCGTGGATTTCGACAACGACGGATTCCTGGACCTGCTGGTCGCCGGAGGCATCGAGCGCATCTGGCGGAACGATGGTGACAACACCTTCAGCGTGGTCAGTGGTGTGTTCCCGGCCAACAAGGCCATGCACAGCTTCGCAACGGGCGACCTCAACAACGATGGGTTCATCGATGTGTTCGCCAACTACGGCAGCAGCTACATCAATGCCGACCCGAACAACCCCGACCGCCTCTGGATGAACAACGGCAACGACAACCATTGGTTCGGTGTGCGCCTGCGCGGCGTGGAAAGCAACCGGGACGCCATCGGTGCGCGTGTCACCATTACTGGTCCCTGGGGAACGCAGATCCGCGAAGTGCGTGCCGGTGAGAGTTATGGTATGGTAACGACCTTCATGTGCCATTTCGGGTTGGGCGACGAGACCTCGATCCCGGTGATGACCATCCGCTGGCCAAGCGGTCTTGAAGAGACCTTCACCGACCTCCCAGTAGACCAGGTGATCAATGTGGTGGAGGGTGTATGCATCAGCCCTGCCGCTTCCATCACGACCCCGGTCGCGCCCATCGTGTGCGGCAACGGCGATGCCATTACCCTCACCGCCAACTCTGATTTCAGCTACCTCTGGAGCACCGGGGCCACCACGCAAACGATCGAGGTGACCGAGCCCGGCAGCTACAGTGTGACGATCGACGACGGCGAAGGCTGCACGGCCACCACCTCCATCTTCGTGGAGCAGAGCCCTGACGAGACCCCGAGCGTGACGGCAGTGGGTGAGACCCAGTTCTGCGAAGGCGGGGACGTGGTGCTAACCGCTTCGCCTTCAAGCGCTTACACGTGGAGCAATGGGCAAACCACGCAGAGCATCACGGTGGAAAGCGCTGGTTCGTACACTGTTACCGTTCAAGGCAGCTGTGGTGCCTTTACCAGCGATGCCATCACGGTGGATGTCCTGGACGGCCCTGATGCTCCCATCGCCGATGATGTGACCATCCCGGTTCCTGGTTCGGCAACCCTCCTTGCAGTGGGCGATAACATCCAGTGGTACGATGTACCTGTGGGTGGAACCCCGATCGGTTCCGGCAACAGCTTCGATACCCCGAGCGTTGCTACCACCACTTCCTTCTGGGTGTCCGCTACGCAGGGCTCGGCCGGTGTGCAAGCGTTCGGCGGCCCGGTGAACAGGGCCACCACGGGCCAGTTCCATCCCAACACGGATTTCTACCCGCTCTTCACGGCGAACGAAGCGTTCACCATCAAGTCGGTCAAGGTCTATGCTTCGGGGGCCGGTAACCGGACCATCGCGCTGATCAACGCGGGCAACGGCAGCACGGTGGCCACCTCCACCATCGCCATTCCCGACGGCGAGAGCCGTGTGCAGCTCGACTTCGAGGTGCCCGCCGCCGGCAACTATGGACTGCGCTGCGTGGGAGGCAATCCCCAGCTCTGGCGTGATGGTCTGGGCAGCGACCCGGCCTATCCCTTCGCCTTGGGCACGTTCGGCACCATCACCTCCAGCAGCGTAAGCGGCACCAACGCTACCGAGCTTTACTACTTCTTCTACGATTGGGAATTGCAGGGTCCTGGATACGCCTGCGAAGGGCCACGCACGGAAGTCGTGGTGAACGTGGGTAGCGTCGGCCTCGATG
>JBIIYD010000320.1:0-2853 GCA_044347005.1 Flavobacteriales bacterium
TACCGCGATGGGTTGTTGCCCCAAGGCACACCCGTATGGCAACGCAATTATTGGGACCGTGTGATCCGCGATGATGGCGAACACGAATCCGCCGTACGGCGGACGAAATACATCCGCGACAATCCGATGAATTGGAAAGGGGATAGGTTCAACCGGTGATACCGCATTCCGCGTGACGGACAGGAGCGGCACCCCGCACCCCGAGGCCCTGCGAGGGGGAGGAGTATAGCGGATGGCCGGACGCCGCCTGCATTTGAGGCGGGGGCACGCCCACACCTACCAGTCCAAGAAGAGATACATCGCCAATATGACCAGCAATTGAATGCCCCAGATGAGGCGAGCATCATTGATGTATCGACGCATCATGACGTCCACCGACCAGAATACTATGCCCCAAGACAGTATCGCGATCAAAGCGACCCCGCCCCAAGCACTGCCTCCACTCCCCGAGAAGTTGCTTGGTTCGCCGATGAATACGATAAGCTGATAGCCGATGAACATTGTCACCGCGATCCGGAATGGGGTGAGGCGTTTCAGCCACATCACGTCTGAAGCACCCCCATCTTGAACTCCCTTGTCGCCGGTCTCTGGCATGCCGCTCCGATTCTCATTGGTAGAGGATCCAGAGTATAAAGTACACAGAACCAATGGCGACCATGGCAAAGAGGGCGGCAAGGACCAGTATTGGTGTCGCAACTAATAAACCAAGCAGCCAACTCCAAGCCCTATTCATTTCATCAGGTCTGAAGCACCCCCATATTAAACTCCCTCGTCGCCGGCGCCTGGCTCGCCGCCTCGATCCCCAAACTCACCCAAGTCCTCGTCTCCAACGGATCGATCACGGCATCCAGCCACAACCGGCTTGCCGCGTAATAGGGGCTGATGGTCTCCTCGTATTTGCTGCGGATGCGGTTGAGCAGTTCGGCTTCCTTCTCGGGGGTGATCGTTTCACCCTTGCCTTTCAGCGCGGCCACTTCGATCTGGAGCATCACCTTGCTGGCCTGCTCGCCGCCCATCACCGCCACCTGCGCGCTGGGCCAGCCCACGATCAGGCGCGGGTCGTAGGCCTTGCCGCACATGGCGTAGTTGCCGGCGCCGTAGCTGTTGCCGATGATGATGGTGAACTTGGGCACCACGCTGTTGCTCACGGCGTTCACCAGCTTGGCGCCGTCCTTGATGATGCCGCCGTGCTCGCTGCGGCTGCCCACCATGAAACCGGTGACGTCCTGCAGGAAGACCAGCGGGATGTTCTTCTGGTTGCAGTTGGCGATGAAGCGCGTGGCCTTGTCGGCGCTGTCGCTGTAGATGACGCCGCCGAACTGCATCTCGCCTTTCTTGCTCTTCACCACCTTCCTTTGGTTGGCCACGATGCCCACGGCCCAGCCGTCGATGCGGGCGTAGGCGGTGATGATGCTTTGGCCGTAGCCTTCCTTGTACTCGGTGTAGTCGCTGTCGTCCACAAGGCGTGCAATGAGCTCGCGCATGTCGTAAGGCTTGGCGCGCTCGCTGGGCAGGATGCCGTAGATCTCCTTCGGATCGGCCTTGGGCGCTTGTGACTTCTCCCGGCTGAAGCCCGCATCCTTCGGTTTGCCGAGCTTGTCCACGATGGTGCGGATCTTCTTCAGGCAATCCGCATCGTCCTTGCACTTGTAGTCGGTGACGCCGCTGATCTCACTGTGGGTGGTGGCGCCGCCGAGCGTCTCGTTGTCGATGTCCTCACCGATCGCGGCCTTCACCAGGTAGCTGCCAGCGAGGAAGATGCTGCCGGTCTTCTCCACGATCAGGGCCTCGTCGCTCATGATGGGCAGGTAGGCGCCGCCCGCCACGCAGCTGCCCATGATGGCGCTGATCTGTGTGATGCCCATGGAGCTCATCACGGCGTTGTTGCGGAAGATCCGTCCGAAGTGCTCCTTATCCGGGAAGATCTCGTCCTGCATGGGCAGGTACACGCCCGCGCTATCGACGAGGTAGATGATGGGCAGGCGGTTCTCGATGGCGATCTCCTGGGCGCGCAGGTTCTTCTTGCCCGTCATGGGGAACCAGGCGCCGGCCTTCACGGTGGCGTCGTTGGCCACCACGATGCACTGGCGCTTGCTCACGTAGCCGATCACCACCACCACGCCGGCGCTGGGAGCCCCGCCATGTTCCTTGTACATGCCGTCGGCCGCAAAGGCGCCGATCTCGATGCGCGGGCTCTTGGGGTCGAGCAGGGCATCGATGCGCTCGCGGGCGGTCATCTTGCCGGCCTCCTTGTGCTTGGCGATCTTCTTTTCGCCGCCGCCGAGGTAAATCTGGTGCAGGCGCTTGTTGAGGTCGGAGACCTTCAGCTTGTTGAAGTCCTCGTTCTTGGATGCTTCGATGTCGATCTTCTCGGCCATGATGATCAGATGATCAGACGATCAGATGATCAGAAAATGTCCTGACCTCGCTGACGGCTGGTGTGCGAAGATCGGGCGTGGGGGTGAATAGTTTGCATCATCACCCTGAGCAGCTCCGAAGGAGTGGGCCGCAGGGTGAGGATCAACCGAGGAGTCGAAGGGTGGGCGTTCCGGCGTTCAAATGCAACGCCGTCGGGCTATCCACTGCAAGCCTGCTTGCCGGACAGGCAGGTCCGCACTCCTTCGGTCGCCTTAGCCTTCGGCGGCGGCGACCTCCTCGCTTGCGGGCTTTCCGCTTCTATCCCTAACGCGAAATCCACCTCAGTACCCTATCACGAAACGCTGCACCACCGCTCGGCCATCCACCATGACCCGTGCTACATAGAAGCCCTCGGGCTGATCGACCATGCTTACGGTCCGTACTCCTGCATTCGTGCTGCTGATGCATCGGCCGCGACTGTCGAATACTTCAAAT
>JBIIYD010000263.1:0-3784 GCA_044347005.1 Flavobacteriales bacterium
TTTGGAAGAACTGCGAACGCCAACTCAATACCAGTAGGCAGTTCATGGTCCTTGCCTTCCTAATAATCCTCCTCAAAAGATCCTAAATAGGCTCTTAGCATGTCCATCCATGTCGACCGTTCACCCGGTTCGGCCGACCGCTTCCTGCATTCCGTCGGAAGACCCTGATCCTTCAGGCATCCCCACTCCGACATCCTGCGTCTTCCATGTACGACCATGTCACGGACTTACAAAATATCCCTCATTCTCAAGAGCCGTAGCAGCCTGCCGATCTATCGGGATGTAACCCGGCTGAGCGACCGCGAGTTGGACGAACAGGTGATGGCGTTGATAAAAAGGATGCGCCACAACGAAAGCGCCGTGATCGCGAGAACCGTGCTCCGTCAACCAACGTTCAGCCTCAACTGAACCGCACCCTGACCGTCTTCCAAGAACGGTCTGTGCATAGTTCTTTCCCCCTGTTCAGTGTTGTTCGCAGCGTGCTTCTATATTTGTCCAGCGAATCCAAGCCACCATGAGCGAGCACCACTTTGAAGGCCACTTCCCGGAAGAGGCTGAACAGAACGAAATCGGCGGACCAGTGTTGTTCGCAATACTGATACTTGCCTCGATCGTGCTCCTGATCTGGGCTGCGAGCTAGGCTTCCTCGCCCTGCGGCTCCTTATCCCCGGAGCGCTCCAAGTACTCGTCCCGGCGTACCAGCATGAACCAGTTCTCACTGAGTTCCAGGTAACCGTGTTCGAAGCAGAACACGTACGTATTTCCGGCTTTGGTCCGATAGGTGTTCGTGTGGTACAGGAAATTGTATCCACGCTCCACCATCTTCTCGCGATGTACCTTGACCTTGCCGTCCGGACTTCGGTTCAATTCGGAAAGGACCCGCCTGTTCCGCTTCAATACGTTCACCACGTTGCGCACATAATTGATGGGCGCGTTGTTCGCATGGTAATGGAACAAGTTGCGGCATGCATCCGAGCAGAATCGCTTGTCAGTGCGGCCCAAAAGAGGCTCGCCACACTCCTTGCACACCTTTTTGCGGACTTCCAGCATGATCCGAATATAGCACCTTATCGCGATCATCCCGGCATCCGTAGCATCTGCGATCGACCTCTGTACCTGTAACAAGCCTTTCCAGAACAGGTGCTACCTTGAGCAAATGGGATCGACAGCTTTACTGGAATTCACCCCACGTGGCATCCACTGCCCTATTGCCGATGTCTACATAGACCCTTGGCGCGGTGTGGACAGGGCCATCGTGACCCATGCCCACAGCGACCATGCTCGTAGGGGCAGCGCCCACTACCGGGCAACACCGATCACCAAAGCGCTGATGCATGCACGCATCGGTGAAGACCTGAGCATAGAAGCCCTGGCCTACGGGGAGTCCGTGAGCATCAATGGTGTGAATTTCAGCCTGCACCCTGCGGGCCACATCCCCGGAAGTGCCCAAGTTCGCGTGGAGCACAAGGGCGAAGTGTGGGTCGCCAGCGGCGACCACAAGCGGCATACGGATGGGATCAGTGCGCAGTTCGGACCCATCCGTTGCCACACCTTCATAACCGAGTGTACGTTCGGCCTGCCGATCTATCGCTGGAAGGAACCACATGAAGTGTTCAAGGAGATCAATGCGTGGTGGCGGGCGAATGCCGCTGAGAACGTCTGCTCCATCATCAGCGCCTACAGTCTGGGTAAAGCACAGCGGGTATTGAAGGGCATCGATCCGGGCATCGGTCCGATCATGGTCCACGGAGCCGTGGCGAACATGAACCAGGTGCTGGAAAACTGCGGGGTGGCACTTCCCCCGTGGAACCCCATCACCCAGGACACGCCCAAAGAGCGCTTCCGCAATGCGTTGGTGGTCACCCCCGGCAGCGCCATTAGCACGGCATGGAGCAACAAGATGAAACCCTTCCGTTCCGCCATGGCCAGCGGCTGGATGCAACTACGCGGCTGGCGGCGACGCGGCAACATCGACAAAGGCTTCGTCCTCAGCGACCATGCCGATTGGGAAGCGCTGCTGTTGGCCGTGAAGGAGACCGGCGCGGAACGCGTCATCGCCACGCACGGCTATACCGAGGTGTTCAGCCAGTACCTGCGGAGCGTTGGATATGATGCGACCGCGGAATCCACGGAATTCGGTGCGGAGGACGGCACGGATCAACGCACCGACATTGTGGAAAGTAGCGTCGACCCACTGGGTCTGCCTGGTCCTACGGGTGGTGGCGGCGATGAGAAAGGGGATATGAAGGGTGGTCGTTGAAGGTTGAATGCTGAAGGGAATGTTCAATGGTCAATGTTCAATGATCAATGACCAATGGCCAATTGACACAAAGGGGATGACAGGTGCATGAGCCCTGATTAATGCCAGAACAGATGGAACCGAGAAAATTTGACCTTCAAGACAGGCTTGACATATTCGCTGCACGGATCGTGAACTATGTCGACCGAATGCCGAAGACCATGTCCGGCAAGTACTATGGAGGGCAGCTGCTCAGAAGCGGAGGGTCTCCTGCACTGCACTACGGAGAAGCAAGTGGTGCGGAGTCGACCAATGACTTTGTCCACAAACTCCGTATCGCCCTGAAGGAACTGAAGGAGTCGCGATCAAACCTCAAGATCCAAGGGCTTTCAAGATTGATGCTTACCACGGACGTGGAACATCAATGGCTGACCAAGGAATGTGGCGAGTTGATCGCGATCCTTGCCAAGAGCATTGATACCGCGCGCAAAAATCAGCGTGGCATGGGGTCGTAGCATCCATCGCCCTGCAGGCATTTGAGTTGAACGTTGAAGATCGACCATTGAGCATTGAACATTTTTCGCTGATCGTTGAGCACCGGAATACCCATAAGCATGCAACGCGCCGCCCGGTTGTTCGACGAATTGGATTCCACCACCAGCACAAACGCCAAGGTGGATGCGCTGGCCGCGTATTTCCGCGAGGCGGATGATGCGGACAAGCTGTGGGTGATCGCGCTGCTCAGCGGCAGACGGCCCAAGCGTCCGGTCACCAGCACCCAGCTGCGCCAATGGGCCGCAGAGATCAGCGGCATTCCGGATTGGCTCTTCGAAGCCAGCTACCACGTGGTGGGCGACTTCGCGGAGACGGTGACGCACATCGCGAAGCTGGAACAGCCTATCTCCAAGAGCCTTACCGAATGGGTGCATTATGTGGAGGACCTGAAACAGCAGAACGAGACGGAGAAGGCACTCCGCGTGAAGGCCGCGTGGGCCGGGCTTGAAGGAATGGAACTCTTCGTGTTCAACAAGATCATCACCGGCGGGTTCCGCATAGGCGTAAGCCAGAAGATCATGGTGAAAGGCCTGAGCAAGGCAACAGGCATTGCCGAGGACGCCATAGCGCATCGCCTGATGGGGGATTGGGGTCCGCACAGCACCACATTCCACGACCTGCTTTATGTCGAGAATGCCGCCGATCAGGCTTCGCGCCCCTACCCATTCTACCTGGCCTACGGCATTGAAGGCGCCGAAGGACGCGCGGCCGGTGCCGGATTGGCGGAACTGCTACCCCTCGGCGATCCGCAAGAATGGCAGGCCGAACACAAGTGGGACGGCATACGGGGGCAGTTGATCGTGCGTGGTGGCGAGCATTTCGTGTGGAGCCGCGGCGAAGAATTGGTGACCGATAAGTACCCGGAATTCCAAGCCTTCCGCGAAGCCCTGCCCAATGGCACCGTGCTCGATGGTGAGATCCTGGCTTGGAAGGAAGGTGTTGCCCTCCCCTTCGCAGAGATGCAGAAACGTATCGGTCGCAAGACCGTCG
>JBIIYD010000321.1:0-2833 GCA_044347005.1 Flavobacteriales bacterium
GCCTATGCCTACAAGGCCGCTGTACTCGTTCGATGGATCGGTGACATACGTGAGGTTGCCCGGTCCGTTGTACTTGATCTCCATACGGGCGTCGATCCGGCCATCGACGGGAATGTCCTGGCCTTGCGTATTGATCAATACGATGGGAAGTTCCGAACTGTCCAACGTTACCGTGCCCAGGTCCGTTGCACAAAGTTCGAACGCCCCTGTTGCCCCACCATAGCCGAAGACCTGGATGTAGAGCATTTGACCGGGCGGCAGTTCGTAGGCCGCCAGTGAGGAGAAATAGTCGGCGCCTCCGTCATCGTCGCAACCACGGAAGGTCAACGCCGAACAATTCGGTCCGGTCCAGAGCGCGATACCCGTATCGTTGAGCCCATTGACGGAGGCCGTGACCACGCTCACATTGCCCGATGGCGGCACCGGTAGCGTGTACCACAGGTCACCGCCTTGGTAATTCGCACAACCGGGGTCGATGCCCGAACCCGCCATGCCGCTGTTATCCACCACGATGCAGTCGGTGGTGTCGATGGCAAATGCCCCACAGGGCACACCACCCGGCGGGGCCACCTGGTCGCAGTCGCCCGATCCGGAGAAGACGACCCCAGTGCCCGGGTCCGGCCCATCGCCGAAAACGAGGTTGCCGGCCGGATCGAAGACCTGGTAGGAGTTCTCATTCTCCCAATCGCCTGCGGTGTAGGACAGCGTAAGCTGATCGGCATTGCAGATCGTGAAGGACGCTGTTGATCCGCCACCCACGGCGGCGTATGTGCCCACGGGCGAGCCGTTCACCGATACCGTCAGCTGCCCGCCGTTCCAGCCATCGCCGTAGCTGTCGCCCATGTTCAACACGTAGTCGCAGCACTGTGCGCTCACCCCGGTCATGATACATATCGTTCCCAGCAGGGATAACGACCGCTCTCCTTTCCTCATGTGCTTCCCATCCCAGAAGAAAGGCTCGGAGCTGATCGCACCTACACTATTCCTTGACATGGATGTAGTGCAAATTTAACAGCGCTACAGCCTTGTCTTCCGCGGTCAACGTGGTCCCTTGAAGGCCCATCGACCCCACAACGACCCTTAACGACCTTCGTCCCCCTTTGGTCCGCCGATACAAGTGGATTCGCATGGTCCATTGCTGCGGTCTGTTCGCCATCTTCGCCCCTCCATCGTTCATGATCGAACGATAGACCATTTGCCCCATGCTGGAGTACTTCCAACAGTTAGTGGACAACCCACTGCCA
This sequence comes from Flavobacteriales bacterium, assembly GCA_044347005.1. GTDB lineage: Bacteria > Bacteroidota > Bacteroidia > Flavobacteriales_F > PHOS-HE28 > PHOS-HE28. The sequence continues at coordinate 1,245 of JBIIYD010000321.1, forward strand.
AGTCTGGCCATTGTCGCCAACCTCATCATCATTGAGAGCCTGCTTTCTGTGGATAATGCTGCGGTACTTGCGACCATGGTGATGGACCTTCCGGAGAAACAGCGCAAACGGGCCTTGAAATACGGCATCATCGGCGCCTATTTCTTCCGGGGCGTGTGTCTGCTGTTCGCCGCCTACCTCATTCAGATCTGGTGGCTGAAGCCCCTTGGCGGCCTTTACCTCCTCTACCTGGTCTGGGATTGGTGGAAAGGCAAACAGACCGTGACGAAGAAGGATGACCTGCTCAACAAGAACAGCCATTGGTTCTATCGCCATACGGTGGGTCGCATCGGCCCGTTCTGGTCCACTGTGGTCCTGGTGGAGCTGATGGACCTGGCCTTTTCCATCGACAACGTCTTCGCTGCAGTGGCCTTCACCGAGAACCTCATTCTGATCTGGATCGGCGTGTTCATCGGCATCCTTGCCATGCGCTACGTGGCTCAGGGCTTCGTGCAACTCATGCAACGCTTCCCCTTCCTGGAGACCTCGGCGTTCCTCGTGATCCTGTTGTTGGGCCTCAAGCTGACGCTCTCCATCGTGGAGCACTTCCATCCGGAACACGCGCTCAGCCACTTCCTGATGAGCCATGAGGCCGATCACTTGACCTCTGCGGTGACCGTGGCCATCTTCTTCGTCCCCGTGCTGACATCCCTGATGTTCAACTACCCCAAGGAACGTAAGCACAGGAACCATCGCCATCATTCCTAGACAGCCACGATGATGCTTCCCCGGACGCAGACCCCGGTCACGGGATCATGACCCACTGAATACCGATCGGGATCCAATTACGAACGGGAATGGGGATCAGCCTGGGCCGCCCGAGTTCGCGCAACCGACGGACATGGGAGGCCAGTGCTGCGCGCAACGAAGGCTTCAGGTCGTGCGGTATACCAAACTCCTTGGCCGTACGCTCCATGAACCGGGGTTCCAGGTCATTATGCCTGCCAACGAGATACAAGGCGAGCCGGTGAAGCACTACGGCTCGTCCCATCGGCTGTTGAGCCACCGTGGACACTGCGACACCACCGGCCTCTGAAAAGATGGAATCGGATCCTCCCCTCTCTTTTCGGATCACGGGATGGATGGCTGCGATGAGGCCGCCCATTCTCCGTAACTACGTTGCACCCAAATCGTACCCATGGCCCGCATCTTCAACTCCATCCGCCAGCGTTTGCTGAAGGAGAACCGCCTGACACGCTACCTGGTCTATGCCCTCGGCGAGATCGTGCTGGTGGTCGTTGGCATCCTGATCGCCTTCCAAGTGAACAATTACCGCGAGGCGCAGCACAGCAAGGCACGGGAGACGGCCTTCCTGAAAGGCTTGCGATCCGACCTCTTGCGGAACATCGATGAACTGCAGCGGAGCATCGATAAGTACCACACCAACGTACGCTCGGCCCAGGTGATGATCCACTGCTTCGAGGGGCGGCACGTGCTCTCCCCGGATTCGTTCAGCTACCATACGATCAGTGTCCTCTACCTGGAGCGCTTCCACCGCAACAACAGCACCATGAAGGAATTGGTCAGCTCCGGAAGCCTTGGCCTGCTTT
>JBIIYD010000322.1:0-2823 GCA_044347005.1 Flavobacteriales bacterium
CTGCTGATCACAGAACGGGATCCGGTGCGCATCTACGAATTGGACCGCGACTTCCGTGTGGTGAACGAGGTTGACCTGGACCTCGGCGTACGCGACATTTCCAGCGCTACCTGGCACAACGGACAGCTCTGGCTGCTGAGCGATATGGACATGTTGGTCCAGCAATGCGACCCGAAGGATTACAGCTTGATAGCCTCGTGGACGGTGCCTGTGATCAACCCGGAAGGTTTCGCCTTCGATGGTCGTGGCAACCTCTTCGTGCTCAGCGACGATCGCCAACGGCTCTACACTTTCCCATTCCCGACCGATGGCGCGCACTGATCATCCGTTGCTGCTGCTCGCTTGTTCCCTGCTGCCGGTCGCGGCAGAAGCGCAGGTGTCGCTCGGCACCGGCGATCATGTGCTGGAGATCAGTGGTGGCATCAGCATGTACTACAACCAGCGTTTCCTCAAGGAAGGGGAGGTGGACCGGAAGAAGGACCGTTTCGCCTTGCGTGATGCACAACTTCAGTTGGAAGGTCGCTACCGCAACACGATCGAGTACGAACTCCAATTCGATGTGGCGGACTTCGGCCAGGCGGCGTCCGGGGCCGTGGACCCGGAGAACGTAGGCCTGATGGACGCCTACATCACCTACAAGGGTTTGCACTGGCTGGACATCACTGCGGGGTATACCAAGCTTCCCTATGGGCGCAGTTCGCAGGTGCCCTTCTTCGCAACGCCCTATTGGCAGCGTGCCGAAGTGGTGCGAGGCGATGTGTTCAGCCGGCGCGATGTGGGTGTCACGCTCAGCAGCACCTTCTGGAAACAGCGCGCCACGGTATATGCCGGGATGTACACCGGCCTCGGCGAACTCTCCCTGCGTGGCGACAACGATGCCAGTGGACAGCCCGAATACATCAGCCGGGTGGAGGTCGCCTTCCCATCCCGGTACCGCAAGCGCGACATAGACGACAGGAACACGCCGGTGCCCATGTTCGCACTAGGTGCCAACGTGCGCTACATGGACAAGACTCAGCCCGAAGGCGAGTTCCTTCCAGCCTTCGCAGCAGGTGAGTATTCCATCAAGGTGATCGATGGTTCGCGCACCGGCATGGGCATGGACGCCACGATGCAGTACAAGGGATTCTCCGCCCAGTTCGAAGTTCACCGCATGCGCCTCGAACCGAGCAATCCGGCCAATGCCCTGTTCCAGGGTCTTTCACCGGACGAACATGATGGATACGTGCTGGCCGGCGGCTACTACACGCAGCTCAACTGGTTCAGCAAGAAGTGGCACTCCATCCTTTCCGCCCGCTACGAGGAACTCAACCTGAACGACCTGGCGCCCGGCATCCAACGGCGCATCGGAGGAGCCTATGCATACCAGTTCAAGGGCTTCGACGGCATGCTCAAAGCGCAATACTGGCACATCCTGGAAGAGGAGGCCAGCGTTGACCCCTTGTCATGGACGGAACAGGTCCGGCTCGGTATCCAGTACTTCTTCAAATGAGACCTTACATGATGACACGCTACACCTTGATCACCGCCGCGGCGATCGCCCTTGGGACCACCGCATCGTTCGGGCAGGCTTCACTGACCACGCTGGATCAGGCCCTTACCATCGACTTCACCACTACGGTGGCCGGTGTGAACAACGGCTTGTTCGATGCCCAGGTACCCGCCGGATCGTCAACGCCGCTACCGGGTCAGTTGGATGCGAACGCTTGGGACTATCTTTTTGATGGTAGCGCCACTGCTGCGGCCAACAATGCTTCCACCTTCCCGGGTGCCCTGCCCGATGGGGTGGGCTTCTCCATCATGAGTTCACTGGCCACCGGCCTAAATGCAACGGAGGTGAACGGCCAGCGTGCCCTTGGATTCCAACCCACAGGCAGCCACTTCACATCGGGTGCCATCACGCTGCGGGTTCAGAACAATACTGGCGGCACCTTGCAGCAGCTGCAGGTATCCTTCCTCACCGGATACTTCAACGATATGGAACGCTCGAACGCCTTCCGTCTCCTCTGGTCGTCGAGCAACGAGGCCAACAGCTATGCGGCCGTGGCCGCGGCGGAGTTGATCTCGCCCGCCACCGCCGAGAATCCTGCGTCGGTGACCGTCGAGACCAAGAGCGTCACCATTGCCGGTTTCTCCGTGCCCAACGGGGGCTACCTATACCTGCGCTGGGTCGGTGATGACATCAGTGGTGCCGGTACCAGGGACGAGTTCTTCCTCACCGACATCAGCCTCACACCTCAGGCCTTGAGCGGACCGGTCCTCGTCGCATCGGTCACCAACCTTCCTCCGTTCGCCCAGGACCTGGGAACACCCTCCGCTCCTCAGTCCTTCACCCTTTCGGGCAGCGACCTCACCGACGAAGTGAGCGTTTCCGTTTCCGCTCCGTACGAAGTCTCCCTCAACGCTGGTTTCGGGTTCGGTGCAAGCGTGGACCTGAACCCCGTAGCTGGTGTACTGGCCTCCACCACGCTGCATGTGCGGCTCAATAGCAGCGTGGCCGGGCCAAGCACGGGTGCGGTCACCATGCTGAGCCCTGCCGCCAACACGGCCACGGTGAACCTGAGCGGAACCACTTCCGCTGGTGCCCTGCCGACCTTGTTCCTGAACGAACTGCAAGCCTTCAATGCAGGCGCCCCGCTGGACGAGAATGGCGAGGCCGATGACTGGTTCGAGATCTACAACCCGGGCGCCACGCCGGTGGACCTTGCAGGGTGGTACGTGAGCGATGATGCCACCGACCCGATGAAGTTCCGTTTCGATCCAACAGGCACGAACGCTGTGGTACCGGCCAATGGCTGGCTGCTGGTGTGGGCCGATAACCAG
>JBIIYD010000101.1:0-9685 GCA_044347005.1 Flavobacteriales bacterium
GCATTCGCGTTGCCTCCGGTGATGTCCACATAACTGAACGGCGGGCCGAAGACGAGCTCCACCTTGTTGAACTGGATCTCGGTGGTCGTGTTCTCGATCAAGGCGAAGGTCCAGGTCCCGTTCACCGAGGTGGTGGTATTGAACCCGCTGAAACTGTCCGCTCCTTCCACACGGTAATACCCGAAGCTGTAAGGCATACCGAGGTACGAGTTGGTGTAATCGCTCAGGCGCTTCAGCACGGGATGGTCCCGGAGCTTGATGTTCACGTAGCGCATGAAGTCGGTATTGTAGAAGTACCCAGGGTTGATGATGTCGATCGTGGTGCCTGCTGGATCGGTAAGGCGGGCGGCCATGGTCGTCACGTTGCTTCCGTTGGTGGAACCCAGGTCCACGTTGATCTGGCGCAACACCATGCCCGTCGTGGGAACGCCTGTAACGTCCAGCGTCTTGGTCAAGGCCGTTCCCCAATTGTTCCCCGAATCCCAACTGTTGTGGGCATTCGCATTGGCATTGGTGAAGGTGTAGGTAATCTGGGCATGCACACTGCCGACCGCGCTGAACAGCAGGACCAGGACCGCGGCGCCCAAGCGGGAGGCGACCGCACCGACCCGCGTGCCCTGAAGCCCGTACACCTCCTTGGAACGGACCATACATTCCGCAAAGCGCCTGCCGGGCACTGCGCATTGCATACTTGAAGAACGACCGGTGTATACCATGCTACGAAACTATCGGTGAGGAGCACACCTCCTGCGGCCCCCTTCGGCCAACTTCATCACAGGGTTATCAACCATCGGGACCGGAACCGGCACCCCGGGGTGGCCTCACGCGCCTTGGCTCACGATCCGGCCATCGTCCATCACGATGATGCGGTCGGTCCGCTTGGCGAAATCGTCGTCGTGGGTCACCACCAGAAGGCTCTGCCCCTTCGCAGCAAGGTCCTTGAAGATGTCGAAGACCGTTTCGCTGTTGCGGCTGTCCAGGTTGCCCGTGGGTTCGTCGCACATCAGGATCAAGGGGTCGTTGATCAGGGACCGTGCGATGGCCACGCGTTGCTTTTGGCCACCGCTGATCTTGTTGGCCCCTTTCAAGGCCTGGTCCTCGATGCCCAGCATGCGCAGGCGTTCCATGGCGCGATGCTCCACCTCCTCCGCCGTGTGTTTGCCCAGTTTTAGTCCCGGGAGCATCACGTTCCGCAGTACGCTGAACTCCGGGATCAGGTAGTGGAACTGGAACACGAAGCCGATCTTCTCGTTGCGCAGCCGGCTCAGGTGGTCGTGCGGCTCTCCGGTCACCATTTCGCCATCGAGCAGCAGTTCGCCCTCGTAATCGGTATCCATGGTGCTGAGGATGTAGAGCAGGGTGCTTTTGCCGCAGCCGCTCTTGCCCACCACGCTCACGAATTCTCCGCGCTGCACCACCAGGTCCACTTCCTTCAGCACCTGCACCGTGACCGGGTCGCGGAAGTACTTGTTCACCTTGCGGGTCTCGATGACAGGGTCGCCGTTGCTCATGCCGGTCTCATTCTGGAACCTCGCAGTGGGCTATAAGTGCGGCACCTACCTCCCCGGTCGGTCCGCTATGTTCGCGAGCGGACTTCATTTGCCTCGGATGATCTCGACCGGATCGATCGTGCTCGCTTTCCGTGCGGGAAAGTAGCCGGCCACCCAGGTGGTGACCAGCGCGAAGGTGATACCGATAAAGTAGTATGTGGGGTCGTGGTCGACCGGATAGGTGGTGACCGTGGGCAAGGCATCGAATTCGAACGGCACCCGCTCGATGGCCATGGCCAGCAGCCGGCCGAGCACCAGGCCCACCACCCCGCCGCAAACACCGATAATGAGCGAGAGGTTGATGAAGATGGTGCGCACATCGCTGCCGCTGAACCCCGTGGCCTTGAGTATGGCGATGCTGTCCAGCTTTTCGTAGATGAGCATGTTGAGGATGTTGTAGATGCCGAAACCGGCCACCACCAGCAGCACCACACTGACCACGTACGAGATCAGGTTGCGCACCGAGCTGCCGGTCTCGAACTGTGCATTGGCGGTCTGGATGTCCAAGGCGTCGACCCCGAAACGAGCGGCATATTCGACGGCGAGCGCAGGCGCCAGTGTAAGGTCGTAGAGGCGCACCTGGATGTCGGTGATGTAGCTGCTGGGCTGCACAAGGAGGCTTTGCACGGTGGACAGCGTGGCAAAGCACTGCACGTTGTCGAAGTCGGCCATGCCGCTCTGGTAGAAGCCCACCACCTTCAGCATGCTGCGGTCGCCCTGGATGGACGTCACCTGCACCAAATCGCCGAGGCCCACTTGCATCTTGTCCGCCAAACCGCGGCCGAGCACGATGCCGTTGGTACTGTTCGCCAGGTCGTGTACCGTGCCGTCCAACAGGTAATCGCTGAAACGCAGCAGGCGGTCCTCCTCTTCGGGATCTATCCCGTTGACCACACCGTTCATTTCGATGGTGCCCACATTGAAGAAGACCTGGGCCACCAGTTTGGGTGCGATGCCTTTCACCCGTTCGTCCTGCCGCAACGCGTCCATGATGCCGATGGCGTTGCGGATACGTGCCTGTTCGGCCTTGGGCTTCACCCGGCTGATGAAAAGATGGTCATCCCCCGATCCGTCGGCAAGGCCTTGGCCATAGGCGAGCTCCAGCGGTTGCACCTCCGACGGTTGAATGTCGTTGTACAAACGCACGTCCGGCGTGCGGTTCAGGACCAGCCCGTCCAACAGGCTGTTCAGCCCGTTCATGAAACCGCTGAGCGCGATGTACATGGCGATGCTGAAGGTGACGCCAACGGCAGCCACGATACTCTGTCGCAGCCTGGCGAGCAGCAGCGTGGACGATATGCCGAGGAGCAAGCGGTCGAACATCGCGGCTCAGGGTCGGTAGAGCGTGGTGGTGCTATCGATGCCGGCAAGCACCTCCACTCGCTGGAGATCGCGCAGGCCTACCTGCACTTCCGTGCGCTGGTCGGGGCCGGTGAGCACGTAGCGGCCATCCACCAGGTATGCCAGGGGAATGGTGAGCGCCTGCTCCTTCTTGTCGATCACGATGTTGGCTTCCACGGTCAGGTTCGGGTACAGCGTACGGGGCGGATCGATGAAGCGCGCCTCCACCAGGAAAGTGCGCGAGCGCTCGTTCATCATGGGATCGATGCGCGTAACGATGGCTTCCATCACCTGGTCCTTGTAGCTGTCCATGGAAACCCACACCTGCTGACCCGGCGCAATGCGCACGATATCGTACTCGTCCACCTGCAGCTCCAGCACGAAGGAGTCGGACCTGCCGAGCACGGCGAGCGCCCGCTGCGTGGTAGCCAGTTCGCCCCGCTCGATCAGCACCTCGTACACACGACCATCGAGCAGGCTGCGCACGGTATGGTCACCTTCGGCCGAACGCCGCATGGCCAATTCGTTCTCGGCCATGCGCAGCTCGTTGCGCATGCGCGAACGGGCTTCGGTATAGGCCTTCACCGCGCTCTGGTAGGCATTGCGTGCGCTCAGGTAGGCCAATTCGCGGTTGTCCAGATCGGCCTTGCTGCCCACCTGCTTGTCCCAGAGGTTCTTCTGGCGCACGTACATCAGGCTATCGTTCTTGAGCCGCGTGCGCGCTTGCTCCACCGCCAGACGCAACTGCTCGAATACCGGCGAGGACGAACCGGCGTTCTCCCGAAGCAGTTCGACCGCCAGTTCGGCACGTTCGCTACCGAGGCTGGAAGCCCTGTCGTCGATGCTGAAGAGCGCATCGCCAGCCTTCACGGTATCGCCGGAGCGCACATGAACATGGGACACCAGGCCGTTGACCGCAGCGAATGCTTGGTATTGCTCGGTCGCCTTTACCGCACCGGAAGCATATACGGCAGCGGTAATGGGCGTGATAGTGGCCTTGGTCGTTTCACGTTCGGGAGCACAGCCTGCCAGGACGATCGCAGCGAAAAGGAAGAGGACAGGATACCGCATGCCCGAAAGGTAGTCGACCCGTGACCAGTAATACCTGATCTTCGCCGGCTCTACCGGTCAGGGCGCCTTTTTCAGCTGAAGGTCCTGCTGCATGAGCATCACGGCGAACTCGTTCCGGTAGCCGTTCTCCGGTCCGGTGCGCGTCATGCGGAAGCCCATGTGCAAGGGTCGGCTGCCCACCTCGCCGAAATGGTCCGGGAAATCCTCGCCACGCTCCATCAGTGCTTTCACGTAGTAGAACGTGACGTCGAAGCCCAGGAATGCGTACTCGTCCACATCGTTCTTGTACCGGTCGCGGAAACCGGTAACGAAGCGTTGGGTGGCCGGATCGGAATAGTCGGCGAAGGTGGCCGAAGCGTACATGAAACCGAGAACGTCAAGGTCCCCGGTGGATACCGTCTCCAGTGCGGTCCACGCTTCCAAGCCGACCAGGGCGATGCGCTTGTCACCGGCCAGGGGCTTCAATTTGGTCACCAACGATGTCACGAACTCCACATCCTCGCTGGGCACCACGATCACGTTCAGTTTGTCGCTCTTGAGCTTCGATGCCAGGTCGCCGATGTCGCGCCGGCCCGGGCGTAGCACCAGTGCACTGTCACGCATCCGTTCCGGTTGCCGGGCAAGGGCTTCGTTCAAGGCCCGCAGCAACTGGTCCTGCGTTTCCTTGTCGGCGTGTATCTCCGGCTTCAATACGATGATGTTGTCCTTGGCATGGCGCTGTGCCACATAGCGCGCGGTATGCCGGATGAGGTCGGTGCGTGTGGCCGTCACTTTGCTCACCGTGGGATTGCCCAATATGACCTTGTTGCTCTGTGGCACGGGGCAAACGATGTGCGCGCTGGGCACGACCGCAGCGAGTTGCTCGATGGCGCTGCGGTGGAAGGGGCCGATGAACAGGTCCACGTTCTTCAGTTCCGGATTCTTCAATACCGGCCCCCAAGTGCGTGGGTCCTCCCCGGTGTCCAGGATATGCACCTTGGCCCGCAGCCCCAGCTTCTCCAAGGAATCCAAGGCCATGCGCGCCCCGCCATTGAACTGCGCCGCAATGCGCGTGGCTTCGTGGTACCGGGCTTCGCTGCCTTGTGCGGATGCTGCGAGCACACTGTCGTTCCGCTCCACGGAAAAGGGAAGCATGAGTGCGATGGTATAGGGCTTGCCCGCAGCCACCGCCGGTTTCGGTGCGACCACCGGTGCCGGCACATAGCCCGGGGCCACCGGTATCCGCAGTACGGCACCGGCCTTCAACCCCTCGGGCAACCCGCCGTTGGCGGAAGCGATCCTCTCCTGCGACACGCCGTAATGCTGCCCGAGCGAGTACAGCGTTTCGCCTGCCTGCACGGTGTGCTCCACCCACTCTTCGGCCATCGCTGGTCGCACGGCGACCTCCTTCTGACCGGTGACCTTCGAGGTGGGGATCATGACGGTCATACCCGCACGCAGTCCGGCATTCAGCTCGGGGTTGCGTTCCAGCAGGTCGTTCACCTCCACTCCGTACTGGCGGGAAATACCGAACAAGGTCTCCTTCGCCACCACGGTATGGCGCAACTCGCCGCCCTCTTCCAGGATGGGCGCGGTCTTCAACTCCTTCTTGGCAACGGCATCCTTGGGGATCAGGATCTCCTGGCCGATGCTCAATCCCTCCGCAGCAGCAGGGTTGGCTTGCAGGAGCGCTTCCACCGGTATCGCATGCGATCGACCGATGGCATAGATGGTCTGCCCGGCTTGCACCACGTGAACGGTGTAGGTGCGGCCATCGATGGTGCGAGTCTCCTGTGCCGAGAGCCGCATGGTGGACAAGAACAGCACGAAAAGGAAAACACTGCCGAGCACGGCGCGCTTAGCGCCATCACGGGCGGCGTAACAAGGCCCTTCGATCACTGCGTTCACTCCCATTCGATGGTGGCCGGCGGCTTGCTGCTGATGTCGTAGACCACGCGGTTGACGCCACGCACTCGGTTGATGATGCTGTTCGAGATCCGTGCCAGGAATTCGTACGGCAGGTGGCACCAATCGGCGGTCATGCCATCGGTGCTGCTTACGGCACGCAAGGCGACGGCATTCTCGTAGGTGCGCTCATCGCCCATGACGCCAACGCTACGCACCGGCAACAGGATCGCACCGGCCTGCCATACCTGGTCGTAAAGCCCTTCGTCCCGCAAGCCTTGGATGAAGATGTGGTCCACCTCCTGCAGCAAGGCCACTTTTTCGGGGGTGATCTCGCCCAGGATCCGGATGGCCAGGCCGGGGCCGGGGAACGGATGACGGCCAAGGATGTTGGGGTCCAGGCCCAACTCCTTGCCCACGCGGCGCACTTCGTCCTTGAACAGCAGGCGCAGCGGCTCCACCACCTGCAGCTTCATGTGGTCGGGCAACCCGCCCACGTTGTGGTGGCTCTTGATGGTGACGCTGGGGCCGTTAACGCTCACGCTCTCGATCACATCGGGGTAGATGGTGCCTTGGCCGAGCCACTTCACATCCTTGATCCGGTGTGCTTCGCGATCGAACACCTCGATGAAGGTGCGGCCGATGGCCTTGCGTTTCGCTTCCGGATCCTCCAATCCTTTCAGTGCCGAGTAGAAGGCATCCTTGGCATCGACACCCGTGATGTTCAGGCCCAAGTGGCGGTAACTCTCCAGCACACGGACGTACTCGTCCTTGCGCAACAGGCCGTTGTCCACGAAGATGCAGTGGAGCTGGTCTCCGATGGCGCGGTCCAACAGCAGCGCGGCCACGGAACTGTCGACACCGCCGCTGAGCGCGAGCACGACCTGATCGCTGCCCAATTGCTCCTGAAGGCGCTTCACGGTGTGGTCCACGAATCCGTGGGGTGTCCAATCACCTTCGCAAGCGCAAATGCCGATGACGAAGTTGTGCAGCAACTGCAGGCCGTCGGTGGTGTGGTACACCTCGGGGTGGAACTGCACGGCATAGGTCAGTCGGTCGTGCAGACGGAAAGCGGCCACGGGCACATCCTTGGTGCTCGCGATCACTTCCATGGCCTCGCTGGGCGCCACGATGCTGTCGCCATGGCTCATCCAAACCTGGGTGCCGGCCTGGATACCGTCGAAGAGATGACTGTCGCCAATGGTGCTCAGGTGGGCACGGCCGTACTCGCGAACAGCACTCCGTTCCACGGTGGCACCGGCACGTTTGCCCAGCAACTGTGCGCCGTAGCAGACCCCCAGCACCGGCAGGCGACCGAGCATGCCCTCCAGATCGGTGTCCGGTGCGTTGGCATCGTGCACACTGCTGGGGCTGCCGCTCAGGATAACGCCCTTGATGGAGGGATCGCCCACGAACTGCTGGGCTTTGCTGAACGGATGGATCTCGCAATACACGTTCAACTCGCGCACCCTGCGTGCAATGAGCTGGGTGTACTGCGAACCGTGGTCGAGGATGAGGATGGATTCAGGCACGCTTCAGGTGGCGGGGATTGGGTCCGCCGATCCAGGCGACAAAAGTAGCCAGCACCTACGGAGCGTAGGGTACCGTGTTGGCAACGTGCATGGATCGTGGATAACCCGACACCCATCACCGCGAACAAGGTCGTTCAGGCTTCGAGCAGGGTGAAGGAGGCCTCCAGCGGATCGAGGTGCTCGAGCAGTTCGTCCAGGAAGCCGGTACCATGTGCCGCTAACAACGGAAGGATGTTCTCACGCCGTTCCTGAAGCCCTCCGCCGGGGAACAAGGCGGCGTGCACGGCATCCATGCGGGCGAGCGTGGTGGCCTCCTTGTGCTTGGCCGCCCGCACCATGCCCTTTCCGATGCGGTCCAAGCCTATAAAAGCTGCCTTGGAACGGGCCTGTACCGCGGCTTTCAAAGTGGGGTCCGCTTCCCCGGCCTTCGTTTCAAGGTCCGCATAGAAACGCAGGAGCGCATTCCGCTCAGCGTCCAAGGCGACATCGAAACCGGCGTCGCGCACCGCGATGCGGGCCTTCTGTTCGTTCAACGGCACAAAGAGGTCCTCGGTGGAAAGTCCCATTGCCTGCCACTGCCGCAAGGGTTTAGCCCCCAGCAATGCGGCACTGGTGCGCAGGAGAACGGCCGGCATGGGTACACTGAACGCTTGGAACAGCCAACGCAGTTGCAGCCAATACGCCAACTCGCCACCGCCACCCACGTAGGCGATGTTCGGCAGGATGCATTCCTGGTAGAGCGGGCGCATCAGCACGTTGGGCGAGAAGTCCTCCGGATGCGCCGCCACGGCATCGAGCAATTGTTCGGCCGTCCAGCGCGGACCGCCCTGCAGCACTTGGTAATGGTCGTCCTCTTGCACGATGCGGCTCCGGTGACCGGGCCTCGTGTGGAACAGGTTGATCTCGCGCGCATGGGCCTGCACCTTGTACTTGCCGTCCAACTTCGCCGTGGCATAAGCCACACTGCGCTCTGCGACCTGGTTCAACAGTTCCTCCTGCATCAAGGGCGCAAAGAGCTGTTTCAACGAAGGGTCGTCGCCATCGACGATCAAGAGTCCGAAACGGCCGAACAGCGCGTGAACGAATCGGCGTGTGGCCTCTGCCAAGGTGCGGTCGGGACGGTAGCATGCGTAGAGCAGGTCGCGCATTTCGCCGGCATGTACCCCGGGACCCAGGGCCTCCACGGCCTGTTGCAGCACGGCATCGATGTCCTGCAGGTTCATGCGTCCCACGGCACCGCCAGCAGTTCCGGGCCAATGCAATCGCCTTTCGCCGAACCAGGTGTGGTCGATCTCCTCGCGGTCGTGGTCCTCGGTGGCCATCCAGAAAACGGGTACCACGGGACGTCCCAGGTCAGCGGTAAGCGTGCGCGCCAGGCGCACCACGTTCAGGATCTTGAAGGTGACGTACAGCGGCCCGCCGAAGAGGCAGAGCTGGTGGCCCGTGGTAACCGTGAGCGAGTCCGCTCGGCGCAGGTCCGCCAGGCTCTGCTGCACCGCATCGGGAAGCGCGATCCCTTGGTACCCTGCGCTGATGGCCGCACACAACGCCGCCCGCGATGCCGGATCGAAGCGCCGCTCAGCAGCCGCCTTGCGAAGTCCGTTCAGGTCGGGATCATGGACATAAAGCTCCCGCAAGGAAGGCACCCGGGCCAGATAGTCCAGCACCAAGGGAGTGAAACGCCGCGTTGCGGCGTAGGGAATACAATGAGGCTCCATGCAGGGGCCTCAAAGGTAGCGGACGGGCAAGCAGCGGTGAGCGACCGACACCGAAGGGAGATCCGCTCAGCACTTGCCCACGCCCCGTGCCTCCACATGTACGTGCACGAATTCCACGCCTTTTTCCAAGCCTGCGGAACCGAGTTGCCGACGTACGAGGGTGATGACATCGGCGCGCTCGCCCACGGAGATATCGCTGAGCTTGAGCACCACGACACCGCTCCAGGTGCAAGCGTATTCGATGGTGGTGCTCTTGTCCTTGCCGACCTGGCTGGTGAGCCTGGTCAGTGCCGCATCGTCGAAGTCGCTGATGCTCACCACCACCATGGCATCGTAGGATGCGGCGGGCGCATCGGCCGCCTTCAACGGAAAGAACGGTAGCAGGAACGTGATAAGGAGGATTGTCCGGATCGATCGCATGGCTTGTGTGTTGTTCTGCTAAATTCGGTGCGAAACAACCCTCCGCACATGACGAACGACAGTTCCACCGAACGCTTCCGCACGTTGCAGGAGTTCTACCCCTACTACCTGACCGAACACCGGCACCCGATCAGCCGTGTGCTCCACTTCACGGGCACCAGCCTCATCG
>JBIIYD010000323.1:0-2811 GCA_044347005.1 Flavobacteriales bacterium
TACGATCACGCCGCCGCATGTGGCCGAGGAGTTCCACACGCTGATCCCGCACAGCGAACTGCACTGGATCGACGAATGCGGCCATGCGGCCATGATGGAACAGCCCGAACAGTTCAACGCGATCGTGGAAGCCTGGCTGGCGAAGACACTTGTGTGAATGCAAGTAGCGAGTGGCGAGTGATGAGTGGCGAGTAAGTGCCCGGTCCAAGGCACTCGCTACTCATCACTCGCCACTCGCCACTCCCAAGAAATGAAGTCCCTCAAAGCCATCCACCTCGGCAGCGGCCGCACCAAGGCCCATTGGCCATTGCCCGACCTGCCGGAGTACGCCTTCATCGGCCGAAGCAACGTGGGCAAGAGCTCGCTCATCAACATGCTCTGCCACATCAACAAGCTGGCACGGGTTAGCAATACACCGGGGCGCACCCGCAACGTGGAGCACTTCCGGGTGGAAGGCAGCCTGACCAGCGAGAACCCCTGGATGCTGGCCGACCTGCCGGGTTACGGGTTCGCCAAGACCAGCAAGGCGGAGCGCGCCGCCTGGGAGATCATGATCCGCACCTACCTCAGCGAGCGGGAGAACCTGCAGAACGTATTCCTGTTGGTGGACAGCCGATTGGAGCCCCAGCAGAACGACCTGGACATGATCCAGTGGCTGGGCGAAAAAGGCATTCCTTTCGCCATCACCTTCACAAAGAGCGACAAGCTCGCGCAACCCAAGGTGCAGGCGAACACCGCCCAGTTCAAACGAAAATTGAAGGAGTCCTGGGAGGAGCTGCCCACCATGTTCATCACCTCTTCCGAAAACTCGAAGGGCCGCGACGAACTGCTCGGCTTCATCGAGGAGGTGAACAATGGATGGTACGCCGGCGGCACCGCTGCGCTATGAGCGGCAACTCACTTCTTCAGTTCCGGTAGCATGTGCTCGGCGAAATAGGCTCCGAAGTCACGCATCTGCGAAGCCATCTTCCCTTCACCCGTTGCACGCTCGAACGTATCGGCCAGCGTAAGGATGTTCTGGTGGAAGAAGGCCTTCATCTCCTCCACGGACATCTCCTTGGTCCACAGGTCAACACGCAACGTGTTGCGCTCGGTCTCGTCCCACACGGATAACAACACGGCCTTGCTGCTGCTCTTCACCCCGCCATCCTCGGCCTCCCAGTCGATGCGCTCCGGAACGCGGTTCTCATCAAGGTGTACGGTGAGGCGGATCTCGCTCGTGGTGCTCATGTGTATCGAAGAGTGGAAAATTGCTTGTGGTACGACCCGGTCCGGGCGCCGGTCATCGTGGCTTGTAATGCTTCAGGACGGCTCGTGTATCCTGCATGGCGAACAACTGCGAAAAGGAAACACCGGGGTGGTCCTTCATGTAGGCTTGTACGATGCGGTACCCGATCCATTCGCCGATGTGGCCGGGGCTTTCGCGCGGCAGCCCGTTGGTGAAGGGCGCGTCGTTCATGACACGGCCGATGTCCTCGGGCTTCTTGCTGAACAACTTGTCGCTGGATACGAGTTCCTTCCAGATCAGGTATTCGTTGGCTTCGCACCAGGCCAGCTGTTCCTTGCTGAATGCGAACTTCAGGTGGGCTTCTGTCCCGGGAAGTAACGCATCCAGGAGCATCATCACCTTGCCCACTTCTACCAGGTTGGCCAGCAGGTCATCGCCCTGCACGTCGCGCGGATAGTGCACCAGGAGCCAGCCCTTCATGGCGCTGGGCACCAGCATCGCGGGCATCATGCGATCCTTCACATACTGCGGAAAGGCCTCGGGGGCGAGGTAACCGATCACTGGATGGTCCTTCCCGATGAACCACTCCACCCCGATGCCCAGCACACTGTCGGTTGGAACGATGCCGTAGTTGAAACCCGAATTGAAAGCGATGACCTGCGGGGTCAGGCTGTCGGGAAAAAGCACCTTCAATCGCTTGAACCCTTCTTCCATGGCCATGCGCTGTGGCTCCAGATCGCCAAGCACACTGTCGATGGCCGCTTGAACGCTGCTCCAGTCCGGGTCCAGGACGAAGCGGTTCAACACCATGGGCAACTGGGGGTCGTCCAGGGGTGCACCTTGCAGGATGTCCTCGATATATAGGCGGTAGAACTCACCGTAGTCCGCATAGGCCTTCAGGCTTGCCTGTTGCATCTCCTCCGGCGGGGTGTGGAACAGGTCCTGATCGAGCCGCCCGATCCCGAGTTCCAGGTCCACGGCCTCCGTGTCGATGGCGTCGGGTTCATTCCCGGTACACCCCATGGCCAAAGCCATCAGGGAGATCAGCACGGCTTTTGTCGATCGCATTTGCAACACGTTACCTTTGGTCCTCATCAACGAAAGAGCCGCAAACCTAATGAAGAAGGTACTCGTCCTACTTGCCACCGCCGTGCTCACCGCACCTGGCATCCTCGCTCAGGAAGAAGGTGGATCGGTGCGTTTTGGCATCAAACTATCCCCGAACATGGGCTGGTTACGTCCCGATACGAAGGGCCTGGATTCCGAAGGGACATCCTTGGGATACACCTTCGGGCTGCTCGCTGAATTCCCGGTGGGCAACAACGGGAACTACGCTTTCGCTACAGGGCTGTTCCTGTTGAACATCAGCGGAGCATATACGGCCGACTACGTGTTCGTAGAGAACGTCAGCTCACCTACCCAGACCAAGGCGCTGCAAACGGACCTGGCGACACGCTATGTGGACATCCCATTGACCATCAAGATGATGACCAATGAGATCGGTTACATCCGTTACTTCGGTCAACTTGGGGTTTCCGCCGGATTCAATGTCCGGGCCAAGGCCGATATCGAAGCGCCCGTGG
>JBIIYD010000102.1:0-9648 GCA_044347005.1 Flavobacteriales bacterium
TCGATCAGCGCCAGGCCTGGGCTCTTCAGGCCGAAGAAGAGCAGCGACCAAAGCACATTGAGCAGCAGTTGGATGCCGAAAAGGGCAAGACCGCGCCGTACCTGTCGGTCCTCGCTGCCGTTGCTCCAGATCAGGCCCACTGCGAAGCCCATCATGATGTAGAGCACCGTCCACACTGGACCGAACACCGTACTGGGTGGATTGAACGAAGGTTTTTCGATCTCCATGTACCAGCCTTCCACGGCACCTGCCGTAATGAGGCCAGAGGCACTGCCCAGAAGCATGGTGATGGCAATGGAGATGCCCACTTTCCAAGCGGGTGAAGCAGCGTCCAGAATGCGTAGAGTGCGGTCGAACATGGTGAGTTGTACGTATCAATAACTATTCCGTTCCGGGGACCTGGTTCCCAATTCATGTAATGCCTGAACAATGCACTGGTGCCTCAGAGTTCAGCTTAACTCGGTCGCAATGCTATCTCAGAACGGATAACCGATGGCAATGTTCAGGATGAAGTTCCTGGACCATCGGGAATCCAGGTCGTCGAAGACCCAGCGATCACCGGCCGGCAGGTCGGGTCTTCGCAGTGGTGCGGCAAGGTCCAGGCGGATCACGATCACCTGCGGGTCTATCCGGAGACCGATACCGGCATTGATGGCGACTTCGCTCAAGAAGGTGTCCCACTTGAACTCGCCGCCGGGTCGCGAAGGATCCTCCGTAAGCAACCAGATGTTGCCGGCATCGCCGAACAGCGCACCCTTCACGAGGCCGGACAAGGTGAAGCGATATTCTGCATTGAACTCGAGCTTGAGATCGCCGACCTGGTCCACGAGGAAGTTGCCCTCCTGCTGGGTGATGTAGCTGCCAGGGCCTAAGCTGCGTGCCCGGAAACCCCGGAGGCTGTTGGTGCCCCCGGCATAGAACTGTTTCACATAGGGCATGATCTGGGTATTGCCATAGGAGAAGCCGGCGTGGGTGAGCAGGCGCGTTACGAGCTGGGCTCCTCGTGCACCGAAGGTGTGGTACCAGCGTAGTTCCGGCCGGACCCGCAGGTACTGGCTGTAGCGCTGGTCGATCAAGGTGTATCCTTCCACCGGGCGCGGGCCACGGGTTAGCGCGAAGATCCCTGATACGAGGTTGCCGCTTTCATCGGCACCCAGGCTGTAGACCAACCAATTGCGCTGTGTTTCGCGCATCTTGGTGCTGCGCGTGTAGGTGTATCCGAAGCCTACCACGAACTGGTCCTCGAAGCTTCGTTGAATGGTGGGGTTCTCCTGCAGGAAGGCATCGAAATCGGGTGAGGTGTAGAAAAGGTTGTTGTAGCTCACCTCCAGCATTTGAAGGTCGTGCCATACCCTGCTGTTCCGTCGCCAGGCGTAGTCCAGCCCTACGGCTGCCGAGCGCATTCCATAGAGGTTGATACGCCGGAACAGGCCGTAGCCTATCGCGATATTGGTGACCGGGGCACTATTGCGCAGCCCTTTGGGCTCCGGGATCAGCAGCATGCGGGGTAGGGCAAGTGCAGCCTTGACACCCACCTCATAGGCGTTGGTCCCTGCATCGGCACCGGACACCTGGGTCTCGAAACGGCCATTCACGTCCAGTGTGAACTGCTCCGCGCCACCCAGGAAATTCCGGTCCACGAAACCGGTACGCACGCCGGGGCCGGTGAAGTTGTTGCTCTTGCTCACCGCGTTCAGTTCGCTGAAGAGCGAGAAGCGATCCAACGGCATCAACGCGATGCGGGCGTTCAACACACCTTCGCGCAGGCCATCCTCCGTGTAAGATATGAGCACGTTGCGGAACACCCCGTATGAAGAGAGGTAGCGTTGCATGGCGTTCGTACGCGCCAGCGAGTAGGTGTCCCCCGGGCGCACCAGGAGACCCTTCAGCAATGGTCCGGGTCGGTACATGTCCAGGTAGCTGATCACCTGTACACTGTCCACCATAACGGTATCGGTAGGGGACAACAGGTCGTCCTGATCGGCATGCAGGCTCACGGATCCGATCGTATGTATGCTGCGCTTGATGCTTGTCGTTATGGGTTTCACACGGAGGCTCAACGCGACCGTCCGGTTGCCCATGGTCGTGTCGGCCGCCCATACCAGGTCATCGGCACGCAATCGGTACCAACCCTTGTTCCGGAGCCGGTCCGCTACCTCGGAGCGTTCTTTACCGAGCCGCGCGAGGTCGTAGGGTTCACCGGGAGCGATGGGGCAAAAGCGTTGTTGTGCGGCCAGCGCGCTGTCGAGTCCGTTGGCATTTTCGCCGCCATAGCGCAGGCTTTGGATCAAGTGCGGCGCACCGGGTGAGATCGTGAAGACCACCGATGCACGGCTTCCATTGCGCTGTACCTCGAAGGTGCTAAGGGCATCGAAGTGTCCGCGATTGTTCATGCGGTTCATCATGGCCCGGTTGATGTCCGCCAAGGGCAGGTCGCTCAAGTACACGGGTTTCGCCCCCAGCTTGTACTTCAGCCAGAACCGCCCCCCCTTTTTCTCCTTCGGCTCTTTGATCGAGTTGTGCAGGGCCACCATGGGGCGCATTCCCAGGAAGCTGTTGTTGGCACCGGGTCGTACCAAGGCTTCCAGTTCGCGCTTCGCCTCCTTGGCATCAAAGGCCGGAGCATCGGTCCATTCCACGGTGAAACCGGTGTAGAGGGGCTTATCCTCGGAACTGTATCGCAGTCCGGTACACGATACGGCCAGCATGGATACGGCCGTGAAGACCATGGTCCGGCCGATCCGGTGCACTGTACTATCGATCGGGAGGCGGTTCACGGGGTTTCGTCGTTGTCTCGTTCCTCCTGCCTTTTCCGTATGGCGGCCTGGCGCTCCTGTTCGCGTTCCTTCTTCTCGAAATCACGCGTAAGCATGATGGCCACGCCGTTGTTCACGAGTTCGCCATCGTAGAGGTCGTAGGCGTTCTCATGGTAGGCGCGCAGGCGGAGTCTTCCGTCCTTGGTGATGTCGTATGCGATCGCATATTGCGGGGCCTTGGTATTGCTCATGGCGCTCACGTCCTGTTTGCGCTCGTTGTACCCCACGGACCCACCTGCCTCGAAGCTCACCCGGTCGTTCAGCACGCGCTGTGTCACTTTGTAATCCACCGTGGTGCGAGAATAGCTCTCGCCACCCTGGGTCTGGTCGTAGGTGTTCACTCCCAACTGGATGTCCATGCCCTTGATGCGCTGGCCGGTAAGCCGGTTCAGCTGCTGGGTAAGTATCCCGTTGACGGAATTGCGCGCAGCGGTAGATGCCAGGCTGCTGCCCCCTTGTTCGGTGGCGCTCTCGTTCTCGATGAAGGTGCTCAGCACCAGCAATCCGAACACTTGTCGGTTCAGCTCTTCCTGGTTGCTGGGCTTGCCCAACTGGTCCAGCGCACTGTTCACCTGCGGGTAGCTGTTGCGCACTTGGCGGTCCATGTCCAGCCCGAAGCTGATGTTGGGCGCCTCTACTGCATCGCGGATATTGATGAGCACATCGAAGGGTAGTGGTGCCTGCAGGGTGTTTCGCTCGCTTTCGGTAATTCCTCCGCGTGCGTTGGCCACCAAGGGGTAGGGGGCCACCGTGGTGCTGTACTTGGCCTGGATGTCCATGCGCCCGGCCAGCGGGTCGCCGTCCCAGATGATGGTTCCGCCGGGCACCAGGTCGAAGCGCTTTTTCACCAGCCCGTAGAATTCGAGGGTGTATCCCCCTTTGCCCACGGTGAATGGTCCTTGCAAGTAGATGTCGCCCTCCGGGTCGTAACGGAACACCAGGTCGGCCTTTCCGCTGAAGGTCGCCGCATCACCGGTGGTCGGGTCGATGACGATGGCGAATCGCGCCCGTTCGTGCAGTGCGATGCGAAGGTCCAGTTCCACACCGGGAAGCTGTGCGGCCAGTGAGTCGCGAAGAAGCTCGCCGTCGCTCTTTATGGCTAGGGTATCCTGTGCGTCGAAGTCGGCGGTGAACTGCACGATGCCTTCGTGGTCGATGAGTTCCACCTTGCTGCCCGGAAGTACCACACTGAGGTCGGTGGAATCCAGGATCCCTACGTTGCCCCTGACTTTGGGCGTAAGGGCGGTTCCCGCTATGCGCAGGTCGATGCTGCCGAAAAGCTTGCCGTAGAACATGGGGTTGTCCTTCTCCGTGCTGTTCACCAAAAGGAAGCGATCGGTGCGCAAACGCAAGTCCAGCTCGGGCGTCCTGCCAACGGCGGTGTTCACCCGGCCATCGAGCCTGAATCGATTGGAAGCGGCATCCAGTATATCGAAGCCTTTCAGGTCGAGGCCTTGCTCATCGAAGACGACCGTATCCTGCGGGATCCGGTAAACCGCACCTGTTTGGACAAGACCGATCCGCCCATCATGGATTACCGTACGGCCCATAACGGCCACCTGGTCGCCGACCTGCTCGAATCGCAGCTTGCCCGTGAGCGATCCGCCCAGTTCGAAAAGGTATTCGTTGGCAACTGGCATGAACATGCCAAGGTCGTCCAGGTCCAGGTCACAGTTGACAAGGATGCGGGTATCCTTCCCGGAAAGATCGGCCACGAGGTCCGCATGCAGCAGGTTCTTCTCGGCCTCCAGGCTCAGGTCGCCTTCGTACCGGTTCCTCGACCCTTCCTCCAACCGCATGTGCAACTCGCCGAACGGCACCCCCATCACTTCCAACGCGGTCATCCGCGCCTCGCCTTTCAGCAGTTCGTTCGCATGCAAGGGTAGCAGGACCGTGGCGTCCAGGGTTCCACGCACGAGTGCCAGGCTGTCTTCGCTGCGGATCAGTCCGGTGATGGTGCTCAATTCGAAGCCGGCAAGGTCCAGGTGGTTCCCGTCCGGGGCAGTGCGCAGTTCCAGCCGCTGTTCGCCGCTGCTGAGCACCATGGCTTCGGCGCGCAGGCCTGCTGGATCGAGGTATAGCGCGTTACTGCTGTCGGCGTGCCAGTCCTGTCGGTCCAGGACAAGTCCATCCTCGATATGTATCACCGGTATTTCGCCATTCCTGCTCAGGTCCAGCCCGATGCGGTACCGGTCCACATCACCGTCGCGCAGGCGCAACAGGGTGCGGAGCGCCCCCGGCACGTTGGTGGCTTCAAGGACCAGTTCGTCCAGGCTGAGGCTATCGCGCTGCACCCGCATCACCTCGAGTTTGCCATCAAGCTCCGGTCCGGTGGCATCGAGCACCAAGTGCAGTCCGTCGACCTTGATGCCGGCGTAATCCAGCGAGGGCACGTCCACATACAAGGCCAGCACGTCGCTATCGCTGTCGTAATGTCCTTCGAAACGCTCCACCTCCATGCCTTTGAGCGCTGGGTCGATGAGGCTTGCTAGGCGCGCTGTTCCGGGCAGGTCCAACTTCAGGTCGATGCGCCGTCCAGAAGGAGGAACAAAGGCGTACGGTTCCTGGAACGCACCAAGCAGGCGGTCATTGATCAGTTGCAGTGTGCTGTCCATGCCCAGGTTCGCATGGTACGCCAGATGCATGATGTCGCAGTCCAGGTCCACCGCTGTGGAATCCGCTGCCAACAAGCCGTGCAGCGCGAATTCATCGAATACGAACTGTTGTTCATCGTTGAAAATGCGCAGACCTGGAGCGTCGAGGTCCACGGTTCCGTAAGCCTCCGGTGTGAATGCAAGGCGCCCGGTGATCCTGCCATCGGTGTTCAGCACATGCTCGGTGAACCGGAGGTCGTTCAAATGAAGCTTACGCACCATCAGGTCAAGGTCCATGGCGATACTGTCACCGGGTTCCGGCCATTTTCCGTTCACGTGGAGGGTAACATCCACGGCTTCGGCCTTGCTGTTCAGGTCCACGTTCAACGAGTCGCCGTGGGCGGAGGCATACAAGCTCAGGCTGCTGAGGTCATTGCCGGCATAGGTGAGCACCGTGGGCGTGAAGGTGAGCGTGCCGCTGCGCTGCGGTGCGTTGAGTTGTTCACCATCGGCAACCACCTTGAAGCTGACAGGGGCCAGCAGGCTGTCGCCGATGAAGCGCCCTACTTGAAGGCCCTCGGCGGTAAGCGCGAGGTCCACCCGGTCGGGCACCGCACCGCTCCAGTCGTTCACCACTGCAAAACCCGTTATCCGCCCCATGTCGCTGTCAAGGGCGATCACGCTACGCACGGTGCCGCTTTCGCCGCTCATGGTGCCGCGTGCGGTAAGGCGTTGTGGGAGCGGGATGTCCGATGGGGTATAGGCCCTGACAACGGCACGCAGTCCCTTGCCCATGATCAGTTCGTCCAGCTTCAGGTCGAAGGTGTTATGCGGCCATCGGTCGGCCTGCCGGGTGCGACCTTCCAGTGCTATGCGGGTGCCCTGGTCGCCGGTCAACTTCAGCCCCATGCGGTCCGCACGACGTGGTGTGCCGGTCAGCCATATACGCGTATCCCAGCGTTCAGTGGTGCCAGCATCGGGTGGCAAGGGCATGCCAAGTTGTTGCAACAGCGGCAGCAGTTCGGCCATCTGCAAGCGTGTTTCGGCCTCCAGCCGGACGGGTACTTCGTAGGGCTCCCGGTATGCCGAAGACAGGTTGCCGGGCATTGCGGCAAGGTCGAACTGTACCTCGTTGTCCATCGCCTTGATGATGCCGTCACGCACGGTCATCGTATCCGGCCCGGCATCCAGTTCCAAGGCCAGCGAAACCAGTGTGTTCTCAGGCCCCCCTTTTGCCGAGAGGTTTTCCAGGTCTATCGCGATACGGCTGTTGTTCAATGCAACATCCTGTGCCTGCAGGTCCATGTCCGTGAAGACCAGATGGGACGCATCGAAGAGCAGGGCTGGTTCGGAAATGCTGTCCGTGTGCAATGCGAAGCGGGCATCGGTCATTTCCAGGTCGTCGATCGCCAGGTCCCAATCCTGGGTCCAGAAGCGGAAACCATCGTTCCGGTCGAGCCACAGGGGAGGGGTGGTACTGGAGTCGGGTACGAAACCCGCGGTCATGGCCAGCATGCCGAAGTCGAAGCCCTCCACCATGAAGCGCTCCAAAGCGAGCTGTTGTCGGGTAAGGTCGATCGTCCTGGTAACGAGTTCCGCTTCGTTGAGTGCTATCCAGAGGCTGTCGCCCGTGTCCGTGGTCGTCATGGTGAAGGCCACGTTCTCCAAGGCCATCGAGCCGAACCGCACATCGAGATCGGCCATGGGGTTTTCCAACGCCGGGTAGCTCGGCGGGGTAGGTTCTCCGCTGCTGCTGCGCAGGTCCACGCGGGTATCCTTCAGCGCGAACTCGTCCACATGGAAGGCCAGCGGGTCCAGGGTGAAGCGGTCGAATTCCAAGGCCAGTTCGCCGAGGTGTACATCCAGCGAGAGCTCCGAGGGCTCCAGGTGCATGTCGAAATGCACACGCTCCAGGTGCACGGCGTTCATGGCGAACGAGAGGCCACCCGTGGTATCGGCCGCCAACACGGTGGTGTCGGGGTCCGCGCTACTGAATGCGTCGATGATGAAATCGAAGTTGAAGCTGCTATCCGGTGCCTGGCGCAGTGTGGCACGCACGTCGCTCAATTCCACCGGGTACAGCAGCAGCTTGCCGCCAATGAGCTTCAACAGCCCTGCACGGGCACCCACGTGGCCGGCGTAGAGCAGGGTGTCGCCCCGCAGGTCTTCCACGTACAGGCCTTCGAGGCGCACCCCCAGCGGAAAACGCAGGTGGAAACGATCCAATTCCACGCGGGTGCCCAGCTTTTCGCTGAGCATGCTTACCGCTTTGCCGCGCACCGCGTTCTGCACTGTCGGCACGTACAACAGCACCAAGGCGATCGCGACCAACACGAAGGGCAGTAGGACGATGCCGACCAACAGGCGCCACAGCAGGCGTCGCCTGTTCCGCTTGGGCTTTTCAGCCTTGGCGGCAAGGGTATCGGAGGCTGTCTTCGGCAAGGTGCCGAAGGTACGGAGGGTGCCTGTGGACAAAGCGGCTGCACATCCGCCGGTGGAGGTGCAGCCGCTGTCCGGCTCACATCTTCAACTCCTTCACCTCGCCCTTATCGGTGATCCACAGGTACTTGATGATCTCCTTCACCTCCTTCTTCGGGAAGGCCTCGGGTAACTGGCACTGGATCGTAAGGTTGTAGGTGTACTGCACCGGCGGTTCGGTGATCTCGGCGTGCAGCACGATGTCGAACTGGCCATAGGGCACCTTGTTGTAGAACAGGGTGTTGGTCTGCCGGATGTCGTTCACCGCCTGCCCTTTACGGCGGCTGTTCAGGCTGCTCTGGCTGCGCGACTTGTAAGCGGTATAGCGGTCCAGCGGGAAGAATGCGCCGTTCTTTTCGGCAGCGATGCGGTGGCTGTCGGCCACCTTCAGTCCCAGCTTCTCGAAATTGGCGAGCTTCTGCTGCAGCAGCTTGGTGGCGAAGATGCGCAGCGTGTCGTAGCAGGCGCTTTGTTCATGCACGAAGAAGTCCACCTTCACCAGGTCGTAGATCTCTTCCTTCGCGGCAGCGGTAACCAGTTTGTCCAACACCCGTGCATCGGTGAAGCGCACATGGATGTTCTTCTGGATCTCGAAGCCGGCCGGCACTTCCTGGTAGGTCTTGCTGAACAGTTTTCGGGCGACCTCCAATTCGTACACGGGGATGAAGGAGAGCATGTCCGCGAACACATCGGACTCCTTCACTCCCTGCTCCTGCACCCGGCGGGTGAAGTTGCCGATGCGCTCGTTCATCAGGCTGTCGGCCTCCTCGGCGCTCTGCCCCAACTGGGTCACGTGGAAGATCGCGAGGTAACTGTCGGCCCGCATGTTCATCATGGCGTTCACCTCCAGCGTGAGCACATTGCCCTGCAGGGTGGCGCGCACGGGCTGCTCGGCCTGTTGGAAGAAGATTCGACTGTTGGTCTCGTACATCAGGTTGCCCATGGCCTGCGGATACGCATGGATGCTGGCCGTGATCGAGAGGATTGAAAGGAATAGGCGGGAGCGGAAGATCATGTTCGGTGGTTTGCACGACCCGTACACCTTGCGTGATCACGCGTTCGATCGCCAACGATCCCGATCATGGGATCGCCGGTGCATGCACAGTATCACGGAGGGCCATTCACCCACGCTCATGGACGCGCGATGACCAGGCTGCTCAGGTCGGCATCAACACCTGGGCATGCCGCCCCGTTTACGAAGGACTACTCCTTCTTCTTGAAGTCCCCGTTCTGCCAAGCCTGTAGGAACTGGGCCCAGGCCACCGGATTGAAGAGGTTGATCGGCGGCGTGCCACCCGAGTAGTACAGCTTGGTCTGGTCAAGCTGCATCTGGTAGCGGAAGCTCTGGTAGGCGTCCGGCGGCATGCTCTCCATGCGCTGCACCATTTCCGCAGGGCTCAGGTTGCGCATGGCCAGTTGCAGGTCGTCGTCCGGCAGGCGAAGGCTCAGGAAGGCTTCTTTGAATTGCTCCCGCGAGGGCCATGGATAAACGGTCAGGCTGTCGAGCATGATGGTATCCCGGCTCATCACGTGGATCATGCTGTACTTGCTCTCGGGCAGGTCCGTGGGCACCACGTACAACGAACGCTGGAACCCTACGGCGCTGAAGAGGATGGTATCGCCCTCTTGGGCAACGAAGCTGAAGTACCCGAACACATCGCTCATGGTACCGCGGTAGGTGTTCTTGATCAGGATGTTGGTGAAGGGTACGGGGGAAAGGCTGTCGGTGACCACCACCCCGCTGAATTGGACCAAGGCGG
>JBIIYD010000324.1:0-2809 GCA_044347005.1 Flavobacteriales bacterium
GCCACCGTGTAGGTCACCGTGTAGGTGCCCGGCGTGCTCGCACCCAGGTTCACCGCGCCGCTGCTGCTGTTGATGGATAGACCGGCCGTGCTGCTGAACGTACCACCCGCAGTGCCCGTAAGTGTTACGCTCGCCGTACCGGCGGTGCTGCAGTAGGGAGAACCAGCGTAGCTGATCGTGGCGCTGGGCGCCGCCGTCACCGTGATGCTGGCCGTGGTGCTGAACTGTGCGCATCCGCCTGCAGCGGCCACCGTGTAGGTCACCGTGTAGGTGCCCGGCGTGCTCGCACCCAGGTTCACCGCGCCGCTGCTGCTGTTGATGGATAGACCGGCCGTGCTGCTGAACGTACCACCCGCAGTGCCCGTGCGTGTCACGCTCGCCGTACCGGCGGTGCTGCAGTAGGGAGAACCAGCGTAGCTGATCGTGGCGCTGGGCGCCGCCGTCACCGTGACTGCCAGCGCGCCAGGAGCAGTATACGTCACGGTCAGTGCAGGAGCATTGCCACCACCACCATAACCGAAGAAGTTGTAGTTCGCCGTGCCGGCGCGCAGCAGGCCCACGCCCAACCAACCAGGGCTTGCAGCGCGCGCCTGGATATGCGCAACGGCGGTCGCGTTGAGGCTGAGCGATACCACACCGCTGTTGCTCCAGGTGGCACTGCTGTAAACGGCTCCGCTTCCAATGGTGCTGTGCAGCGTGCTGGCACCCGTGGTCACCGGGTCCGTATTGCCCAGCGCGGTGATGCTGTTGTTCGCCGTACTGAGCAATAAGGTGTTGTTATTCGTCAGTCTCAGGTTGGCCGCCGTCACCACGGCCCCTTCGGGAATGCTGGTGAGCGGGAACCGGATGTAGCCCCGCAACGTTCCGGAGTTGCAGGTGATGTCGCCATTGGTCTTCGCGCTCGTGCTGGTGTAGCCCGAATGGCCGGTGGCTTCCGTGGGCCTGATGATGGCTTCCTGGGTATTGCCACAGGCGTTCGAGGCGATCACGGTGATGTTTCCCCCGGTGCTGCCCGCGGTGGCTACGATGGCCTGTGTACCCTGGCCGCTGGTAATGTTCCAACCGGTGGGCACCGTCCAGGTATAGGTGCTGGCCCCGCTGACCGGGGCTACCGAATACCCGAGCCCATTGGCGTTGGCGCAAACACCGGTGGTTCCGGAGATCGCCCCGGTTACGCCCACCTGGTTCACGTTGATCGTCACGTCCGCCGTGCTGGGCGTGCAGATGCCGTTGCTGATGGTCCAGCGTACCACCACAGGCCCTGTGCCTCCGGTGTGCGTGAACGTGGAGCTTCCGCTGGATGCGTCGCTGAAGGTGCCCGTGCCACCACTGACTACGCTCCATGCCCCGGTGCCCGCGCCGGGTGTGTTGCCGCCGAGGGATGCGGTGGTGCCGTCGGGACAGATGGTTTGTATGTTGCCTGCCGTGGCCGTGGTGCCCACGGTTACGCGAGCCGTGTCAGAACCCTGGCAGCCGGTTGCGCCGTTGGTGGCCGTGAGCGTGTAGGTGGTGGTCTGGTTTATGGATACCCCCGTGGGGTTCTGCAACGTAGAGGTGAACCCCGCCGGTGAAGAGGTCCAGGCATAGGTGATGTTGCCCGTCTGGGAAACCACGATATCATCGATGACCCATGCTTCATTGCCCGAATTGTTGAACATGGTGACCCGTACCCTTACCTGGGTGGCATTGGTGGGCAGGTTGATCACCAGCGTGCTGAAGCCGTCGGTGGTGCGGGCCCCGCTACCGGTGGGTGCGAAGACCTGCCTGGTGTTATCACCATCGTACGTTATGGTGGCTGTACCTGTACCGCTGGAGAAGCCCCAGTGTGTGCTACCGCTCGAGCCACCATTCACCTCCAATTCAGAGGAATAGTTGCTGCCTCCGTCGAGTGAGATGGCCACCCGCACGTTGTCGGTGGCATCGGCCCCGTTGGATGTGGATCCGATGGAGAAAGAGGCCAGCCTCAACGAAACCGATTTGTCGGCCCCGTTGACAAGTCCGGTAAAATTGGAGGTAGTAACGGTTGCTGTTCCGTTGTTGACCCAATAGGAAGTGGTGGGTGATGCTACAAAGGGAACCGATGCAGGACGGTCACCGGAACCCGAAGTGCCGGTTTTGGTTGACCCTCCTGAAGTGGTGTAAGTCGAGGTATTATCAAAATTTTCAGTTCCCACAATGGTAGGCGCACTGGCGGCAACGCTGCCGGTCAGGTTGATCGTTCCGCTGCTACCGCAAATGGTATTGGTGCTTGCGGTGGCTGTGACCACAGGCGAGCAAGAACGCAGCGCGATCATGAGGCCACCCATCGTACGCGGATTTGTATTGGGGGTGCAGGTGAAACCGGCATTGCCGGTCGCGCCTGCGACAGTCCGTATACCCCAGGCCGCACCAACGGCCGCTCTGTTGCTCACGCCATTGTGCCCCACGTCGTACAGCTCGGACAACGGCGAGGGATCCGTTAACGACCAGGAAGTGAAGTTGGCATTCGTTGAGGTGGTGATGCGCGTGCAGTTCCCGAATACCACGACCGCCGAGCCGGGAAGTGTGGTGGTGATGGACGGAATGCTGCTGATACTTTGACTTTGAACGGTGGTCCAGCTGCTGGGTGCAAGAATATCAAAAGGGTTGCTGGTGTTCACCCCCGAGAAGGCCACGATGGCCCCCGTGGCGGCGCTCGAGCTGTTTGTCACACTGAAGGAGTAACTGGCAGGTTCACTACTGCCCGCCACCTTGTACAACAGGGTGGCCCTCCCGCGACTGAGATCCGTTCCGGCCATGAGGGTCCACCCCGATGAAGAAGCGGAAGTAT
>JBIIYD010000325.1:0-2793 GCA_044347005.1 Flavobacteriales bacterium
ATAGGGTGACCACGTCACCGGGTGTGGTAGGGCAATAGGTGACCTGGTAGTGCTGGTTGTTGCCGTAATTACCACTTGATCCACCCGTGTCCGTAATGGAACCGCCGCATGCATTCACAGGTGGTGGAGGCGGACCACAGGTAACATTGGCGGTCCAGCCGGCGGCATTGGTGCTGCCATCGCTGGTAAAGCGTATCGTGATACAACCGCTGGCGTGGGTGGAGTACAAGGGTGAAAGAATGGTTGAAACCGAATTACCGCTGTACGTCCCGATCAGGGGAGAAGCGGTCGATGGGCCATTGTAGATCGATAGGAAGTCGCAGCAACTTTCCGTGGCCAGCTGGGTAATGTTGAATGTGACCACCTGCCCGGATGTGGAGGGGCAGTAGGTGCGCGTGAAGTCCGTGTTGTTCGTGTAATTGTTGGGGCCACCGGGATCTTGCACCACCGTGCCACACGGCGAGGGAACCGCAACAGGAGCAGAACACGTCACCGCAGCAGCCCAACCGGCACCCACCGTGGACCCAT
Organism: Flavobacteriales bacterium; assembly: GCA_044347005.1. GTDB lineage: Bacteria > Bacteroidota > Bacteroidia > Flavobacteriales_F > PHOS-HE28 > PHOS-HE28. The sequence continues at coordinate 529 of JBIIYD010000325.1, forward strand.
TGCTTACGAAACGGATGGTGATGCAGCCGCTTGCCGAGGTGGCGTTGAAGGTCGGTGGCAGGGTATTGCCGCTCCAGCTGGCCAGCAAGGGCGCGGCGGTGCTGTTGCCATCGTAGATGTACAGGATGTCGTTGTTGGCCTGGGTGGCGAATTGCGAGAAGGAAAGGCTTACTGCCTGCCCGGGAATGCCCGGGCAATACACCTGCGTGTAGTTCGCGTTGTTCGCGTAGTTGCCGGAAGGACCGCCCTGGTCATATACCGTAGTACCACAAGCGGAGCCGGGGGCTAAAGGGGGTATGATCGTAAAGGTGCCAGGGCAGGGGCTGACCGGACTTGGATTCGTATCGAACAAGACCCAATAAGTGACGCCGGCCACCAACGTCACGCTTAAGCTTTGGGTGGAGCCGGAACTGCTCACCGAACCGATGCAGGTGGACCCAACGACCGTTGGGCAGTCATTGGCATACACCCAGATGGAGGTCCATGTCTGTCCGGTGTACGTTATGACGTGGTTGCCCGATACCGCTGCGGTAAAGGTGTGCAAGGCTTCCTGCCCCCCCAGGTAGGCGGTACTGGCCGCACCGCAGGTCGGTCGTATGTTGGCGCTGGTGATCTGGTTGGTGGCATGGCACACGGCCGCTTGTGAATAGACCGGCAAGCTGGGGATGTTCACTGCGGTGCATTGCGCCCAGCCAGCACTGCTCCAAGTGCTCAGGGAAAGGCACAGCAACAATGCTCGCCCCAAGAAAACACTTCCCCGGAATGCCATGCGCAAGGCCGACGCATTTGCAGTTCGCATGCTAACGTTCTTGCGGTCCATGGCCTTCAAGTTGTCTGCGGTAGATCTCGAGCGCACCCGGGTTGGCCGCGAACCAAGCTTCCTTTGCCGCACCCAGCACTGCTTCATCATGCACCGGGTCGCCGGTGTCGATCAGCACGGGGAAATCGTCGAAGGTCTCTTTGGTCAGCACCACGACCGGCGGCCTTAGCCATTCCACAGGGCCTATGCCGGCCGTGTTGAGGGCCTGCAACAATTGCTGGCCGGTGAGGTCTTCCCGAACGTGCAACACGAAGCGTTGGTCCTTGAACACGCACGAAAGGTCATCGTCCAAGGGAAGCGTAACGGCATACACCGCCTTGCGTTCGGACGGTATAAGTACATGCTGGGCCATGAACTCGAAGCGCTGTTCCCGTTGGGCTTGCGCGTCAGCAAGACCGAGCAGAAAGAACACTGCGATCAGAGCGGACGATCTGTTCACCGTGGGCTATGTTGGTCCAACGCAGATTCCATGTGCGAAAGTTAGCCTCCCTGATAACCGGCCCGGAATGACGGATGGCAGCTTTTGGCGGATGTCCAATTATGACTCACGGATGGCGGTGGTGTAGGTGCCAAGGTAACGGGGAGGGTGCTATCGCATTCCGCAAGGCAAGTTGCCTTGGTAAGTTCGTATCACTCCTTGGCAAAGCGTGTGTTCACCAGCATGGCACCCTGTTCATCGATCAGGGTGACCGTGTACAGGCCGCTCAGTAGCCCACGGGTGGATAGGGGTACCGAGGTACCCCTGTTCGATACCCGTTGCTCGTGTACCGTTCGACCCCGGGCGTCGGTTATGCGCAACAAGGTGTTGGGCGGCAGCTCGTGGGCCAGCGTAATGCTGGCGTTCTCGTCCGCCGGGTTGGGCACCACCATGGCCGTGCCTGTGCCGAACAGGGCCACCACTACCTCCGACCGTTTGGACTCCCCGTTCTGGTCCACCTCCAGGATACGGTACTGGTTTACGCCCAAGGCAGGGGCGGTATCGGTAAAGCGGTAGTCCGTTCGTGTGGCACTTTGGCCCCTGGCAGGGAGACTGCCGATGGGGGCGAAGGCTTCTTCACCGGTGCGCCGCTCCACCACATAACGCGCGCTGTTATGCTCACTGGCAGTGGACCACACCAGGTCCACCGCGGCCTGTTTCGGCGTGGCGGTCAATTCCAGGAGGTCGACAGGTAGGACGGTGCAGTCCAGCGTGGCCCCATTGCTCAAATTCCAGTCGAGCGTGAACGATTGACCGGTCACGTCGAAATTGTCGATGTACAGCATGTAGACCTGGTTCGCAATAACGGTCAAGGGCTCTACCCACCCATCACCAAATTGTCCTTCACTTGTTTGCCCACTGCTCGGGCGCAGACCAGTGTTGTAGCTTCCGGTCAAAATAAATGTATTTGCCCCGGAAGCATATGAACAGCGAACAGGGACTCCACTTGGAGGACAGCTCGGAGCGG
>JBIIYD010000103.1:0-9561 GCA_044347005.1 Flavobacteriales bacterium
TCTTGTATCAGCCAGTCGGGGTGACTGGATTCGAACCAGCGACCACTTGCACCCCATGCAAGTGCGCTACCGGGCTGCGCTACACCCCGAGGAAATTGTCCCGCATTTCGTTGCAACCATCCCGCCAACATGGCGGGATGCGCTACCGGGCTGCGCTACACCCCGAAGAACTTGTCCCGCTAGTTGTCCGAATACACGTGAACCGTGCCTTCGAAGGGGTGCGTTATTCCCGTTGGGGGCGCAAACTTAACAAAACTCCTTTGCCACCTGAAGGGAAATCGAACCAATGAGCCATGACGGACGCCACCCCGCCGATGGACAGCCTCCATTGCGCTACGCGTGAGCGGAAAGTCCTACAAGACCCCCAAACTCACGAATACTGCGAACAGCACAAGAACGAGATAGATCCCGAAGGTCAAAATGCCGGTGCTGTACTTCCGAACGAATGTGCTCATTGCTCGTGTCTATTGATCGCACAAAGCTCAGCCGGGAAGCGTTCCCGGATCGTTAAGCCAGGACGGTTCGAGCGGTACTTGCGAACAGCCCGATGTGCAATTCGACCCACGCGATCGGACGAACGGCAGATCCCCACCATGAACGGACAGGCCGACCACTTGAGCACCGGTACTTTTGCCCCACCCCGAACGAACCATGCGTCACGTCACCGCTTTTCTTGCCCTACTTCTTTGCTCCCTGCATTTTCAAGCTTACGCACAAGGCTCGGTCACGATCAGTGGGTATGTGAAGGACGCGACCAGTGGAGAGGCACTCATCGGTGCCAATGTCTTCATCAAGGAGACCATGAAGGGCACAGCCACCAACGTGTATGGCTATTACGTGCTGAACCTGGAACCCGGCACCTACACGCTGGCCATGAGCTTCATCGGGTACGAGGACTTCTCACGGTCCATTACCGTGACCAAGGACCTGAAGCTGAACATCGAAGCGAACCCCAAGGCCATACAAGGCCGGGAAGTCGAGATCATTGGTGCCAGGACAGGGGAGAACACGGAAGATACCCGCATGGGTACCGTGGACCTGGATGTGCAAAAACTGAGCACACTGCCGGCGCTTCTTGGAGAGGTGGACATCCTGAAGACCATCCAGTTCCTTCCCGGTGTGGCCAGCAATGGCGAAGGGAACAGCGGATTCTACGTGCGCGGCGGTGGACCGGACCAGAACTTGATCCTGTTGGACGATGCCACGGTCTACAATGCCAGCCACCTCTTCGGATTCTTCAGCGTTTTCAATGCCGATGCGGTCAAGAACATCGAACTCATCAAAGGTGGTATGCCTGCGAACTATGGTGGACGGATCTCGTCGGTCCTGGATATCAATATGAAGGACGGGAACGACAAACAATTCCACGGTCAGGGGGGGATCGGGCTCATTTCATCCAGGATCACACTGGAAGGACCGATCGTAAAGGACCGTAGTTCATTCATCGTGAGTGGAAGGCGCACTTACATCGATGTGCTGACCAAGCCGTTCATCAACCCTGAAAGCGGGTTTTCCGGAAGCGGCTACTACTTCTACGACCTCAACGCCAAAGCCAGCTATCGCTTGAGCGACAAGGACCGTTTTTTTCTAAGTGGATACTTCGGTCGCGACGTGTTCGACTTCTCGGGCAGCGATCCTGGTGACCCGAAGTTCCGGATACCCTGGGGCAATGCCACCTTGGCCGGTCGCTGGAACCACGTCTTCGGCCCCAAGTTGTTCATGAACGCCACCGCCACTTTCAGCGATTATTCCTTCGCCTTCAACGCCGTACAGGACCAGTTCGGCTTCGAACTCTTCTCGGGCATTCGTGACTATGGCTTGAAGGTCGACCTCAGCCATTACCCGTCCGCCCGGCACCACCTGAAATACGGCGGCCAATACACCTACCACATCTACACCACCAGCACGGTCACCGTGGAAAGCGGCGATACGCCGTTCGACATCGACACACCACCGAAGTTGAACGCCCATGAAACAGCGCTTTATGTCCTGGACGAATTCGATGTCACGGACGCCCTGCGCATCAACGCGGGCTTGCGCCTGACGACGTTCGCCCATGTGGGACCCTTCACACGGTATATCCTCAACGACGAAGGGGTCTCCACCGGTACCGAGTCCTTTGCAGCGGGAAAAACGATCGCGTCCTACGCCGCCTTGGAGCCTCGCCTTTCCGCACGATACCGGCTGAACGCGAAAAGCAGTGTGAAGGCCTCGTTCAATCGTGGCCAGCAGTACGTCCACCTGGCCAGCTTCAGCAGCCTGGCACTGCCTACCGATGTGTGGATACCGAGCAGTACCAACGTGAAGCCACAGATCGGGGTCCAGTACTCAGCGGGCTACTTCCGCGACCTGCTCGACGGGCAATTCGAAACCAGTGTCGAGGCCTATTTCAAGGACTTCGACAACCTGATCGAATATGCCGAAGGCGCGGAACCTGCCAACAACGCGAACAGCAACTACGACGCCCAACTGGTGTATGGGGACGGATACAGCTATGGTGCCGAGCTGTTCATCAAGAAGCGCACGGGGAAGATCAATGGCTGGATCGGTTACACCTGGAGCCGCACCATGCGCCAATTCGACGCCATCAACCAGGGACGCGAATTCCCCAGCCGATGGGACCGCAGGAACGACCTCAGCGTGGTGCTATCCTATGAACACAGCAAGCGCTGGACCTTCGGCGCCACCTTCATCTATGCCACGGGACAGGCCGTTACACTGCCGGTGAACCGGTACTTCATCGAAGGACGGCTCGTCAGTGAATACACGGACCGCAATGGTTACCGCATGGTACCGTTCCATCGCTTGGACCTCGCTGCCACCCTATACAACAAGGAGACCAGGACCGTGCTGGACCCCACCACCGGGGAAACCAAGGAAGTGCCGCGCAAGTGGCGCAGTAATTGGACCTTCGGGGTATACAACGCCTACAATCGAGCGAACCCCTTCTTCATCTACTTCGACGCATCGGGGAACCCCGGTGCCGGTACTTTCCAAGTCGTTGCCAAGCAGGTCTCCCTCTTCTCCATCCTCCCATCCGTTACCTGGAACTTCGAATTCTGATGCGCTACATCACCACCCCAGGATACTTGCGAGCGGTGCTGATCCTCGTGATCGCAGCAAGCACCTTGACAGCCTGCGAAAAAGAGATCACGGTGGACCTGCCGACCACCGATCCTCGCGTGGTGGTGGAAGGCACCATAGAAACCGGCCAGGCCCCATTGGTGATCCTTTCACGGACACAAGGGTTTTTCGACCCCACGAGTGTGGAATCGATCGCCGGTTCGTTCATCAGCGAGGCCACCGTACAGGTGTTCGACGGAACGACCATGCATGTATTGGACCGGGTATGTAGCAGCTTGATACCGGACAGTCTTCTGGAGGAGGCCGCGGCCCTTACCGGCATCGATGTGAGCCTGCTGGCCAATGCGAACATCTGCGTCTGGACCAAGCTGGACAACAGCATCCTGGGTGTGGACGGACGGACCTACCGGCTGGAAGTGGAGACCGAAGGACGATCATTGCGAAGCACCACAACGATCCCGATCTCAACGGGTGCCGATTCGCTCTGGTTCAAACTGGCCCAGCAGCAACCGAACGACGACAGCCTGGGCTTCATTTGGGCACGCATCGTCGATCCGGACACACTTGGAAACCACTACCGGTGGATGGCCCAACGCCTGAATGCCGGTCCGGACGGTGATCCCAAGGACGATGGCTATATCGCACCCTTCTTCTCGGTTTACGAGGACCGTTTCGTGAACGGCCTCACGTTCGACTTTTCGTTCGCCCGGGGATCCTATGAGTTCAGTACCGCCGAAGACGACGAGAACGAGGAGCGTGGCTATTTCAAACGTGGCGATACGGTGGCTGTGAAGTTCATCAACCTGGGTAGGGCGGAATTCCTGTTCTACAACTCCTTCCAGAACAATGCCGCCACCCAAGGGGATGTTTTCAGCACCCCCACCAACATCATCAGCAACATCGAAGGAGGTCTCGGCGTGTGGGCCGGGTACGGCGTAAGACTGGATACCGTTGTCTGCGTTCCTTGACCCATTGCCCACCGTGTATTGGGCGATAGAAGCCGCACCGTGCATCGTTCCTGGATCAGCAGGTGCGGGCACCGATCTACCTTCGCACCCTCTTTCCAAGTAATGAGCAACTCACCCGAACACGTCAAGTGCCTGATCATCGGATCGGGCCCCGCCGGTTATTCCGCTGCCATCTATGCCGCACGTGCGGACATGAAGCCGGTACTCTACGAAGGACCGTTGCCCGGCGGCCAGCTCACCCAGACCACGGAGGTCGACAATTACCCGGGTTACCCACTGGGTCGAAGCGGACCCGAAATGATGGAAGACCTGAAGAAGCAGGCCCTTCGGTTCGAAACGGACATCCGCCACGGCTGGGTCACCAAGGTGGACTTCAGCGGTCCCGTGCACAAGGTGTGGGTGGACGAGAAGACGGAGATCCATGCCGATACGGTCATCATCAGCACCGGTGCAAGCGCGAAATGGCTTGGACTACCGAACGAGATAAGGCTTCGTGACAGCGGAGGTGGTGTTACCGCCTGTGCCGTTTGCGACGGCTTCTTCTACAAAGGGCAGACCGTGGCGCTGGTGGGTGCAGGGGACAGTGCATGCGAAGAGGCCACGTACCTGGCCAAGCTTTGCCCAAAGGTGTATATGCTGGTACGCAAGGATGAATTCCGTGCGAGCAAAGCCATGATCCATCGGGTCGAGAACACTCCCAACATCGAAGTTCTGTTCAACACAGAGGTACTTGACGTCCTCGGCGAACATGGTGTCGAGGGACTTCGGATCATCGACAACAAGACTAAAGTGGAAAGCGAGTTGGCGGTCACCGGCCTGTTCCTCGCCATCGGCCACACCCCTGCCACGGCCATCTTCAAGGGCCAACTGGACATGGACGAACAAGGCTACCTGAAGCACAAGCCGGACAGCACGTGGACCAACATACCCGGTGTTTTCGTGGCCGGGGATGCTGCCGACAAAGTATACCGCCAGGCAGTGACCAGTGCGGGCTCGGGGTGTATGGCGGCATTGGACGCGGAACGCTGGTTGGCCGCGCAAGGCAAGCATTAGGGCACCACCTGCCAATCGTCGTAAGCCAGCCAGAACCTCACCCGTTCGGCCTTCCTGAAAGGGATGTTCCAGACACCGTCGTAGTCCACCCGTAGCGGCACCAAAGCCCCATGCAGGCTCTTGTTCTGCACGCTGATGGTGATGTCGAAGTCGAGAATCATGGAGCTGTTGGCTATGCGGTATTGCCGGGCGATGACCTCGCCGCTCTGTTGGTCGAACCAGGTATCCATGCTCTTGATCACGGTCCTGCCATCGCGATACGTCGGCTTTGCGTCCGCGCTGAATACCCAACAGCTGTGCCCGTTACGCTCATCGGACCAGATCCGGAAATCGTAGAGCGGGAACATGTTCGGCTCGAAGAGCGCGAGTTTGTCGCCGATGAAAGGCACACTGGCGATCTCCGTTCCCGGGTCGAACATGAACTTCTTCAATTCGCTCTTGTATTTGTCGAAGCGGCTGCCCCGCTCCAGCTCCAGGGTACGTTGGGCCACCGTATTGTTGGCGATGTAGGTCCCTTTTGGAAAGAATACGTCATCGTACATCTCTACCGTCAGGAACCGGAACTCCCCTTTCCGGTCGCGAAGCTTACCCGAGCTACGCTCCGTTCCTATCGCCAGACGTGCCCTGGGCCCGTCGCGCAGCAGCTTGCATTCCCGGTAAAGGACGGCCACCTCCCGATCCCCTTTGTTGCGCACTCGCACTTCGCTGTGCATGGTATGCGGGTGGTATCTGGTATTCAGGAAAGCCTTGTAGAAGGTGGTATCCGCTCTTACCTGCCTGATGAAGCTGTCCACATCGAATCCTGCGGCCTGTGCCGAAACCACGAACTCGTCCAGTTGAACGTGCTTCAAGAGCGTATCGGGCTGGGCGCTGACAGCGATGCCTGACAGAAGCAGCGGTATGGCATTCAAGTACCGGAACGTCCCTGACCACCAGTTGCGCATCGCGAACCGTGCAAGCAATGCCGGTCGGGTCAACAGAACCCGAAGAGCAGGCGATGCGGATGGAGCATCTCGATGCGTGCCCATCACCGTTCCTTGTAAACTGGCCAACTGCACCCCCTATCGCATTCGGGAAGGACCCAAGCTGGCATACAGTTCATACTTCTTCTTTACGTAGAGCAGGAACTCATATTGCGTAAGACCACGGATCACTTCGTCCGGCACGTTGCAGAAATCGATGAAGTCGTCGAACGCTTCATCGCTCAGATTGATGATGTCGTACTGAACGTACTTGTAAAGCAATTCCTTGAGCAGCTCACGCTTGCGGTCCTCGTTCTCCAGCTGGGCCACAAGGCGTTTGCTCCGTTCGCGCCTACTGAATTCCTGATAGAGGAAGGTGATCGGGCTTTGAAAGGCGTCCACTTGGCTGATGCGGTAATCGCTTTCCCGATAACCCAACTTGTCGATGTCCTTTTGGATCTGTTTCAGCGTGCGCTCGGGCAATACTTCCACCTCGGCCAATTGCACTTGTATGGGTCGCATGCGGATCTCGACGACATACCGGTCCTTGGGCACACTGTCGCGCATGGTGATCATGCGCGTTTGATGCCCCACCGACCCGATCAGCAACGTGTCGCTTTGCAGGGCCCTTACCACGAAAGTGCCATCGCTGTTGCCGAAGGTGCCGGAGCGTGTGCGCTTGTTCACGATCATCAGATCGTAGAACGTGATCTGGTCGCTTGAAGCGGTGAGGACGCGGCCCTGGATGGTGACCTCGCCTTGCGCAAGGCCACCATGGGCCATGCATGCAACTGCGATGAACAACAGCGAACCGCGGATCATGGGTCAAAGGTATCGGCCAGCGCAGTCATAAACCGGACCGAAATGGCCTCATGGGACCGTTGCCGAAAAAGGGCCCCCACGAACGCGACCAATTGCGGTGTGGGGGCCCCTCGATATGACCTGTGCATCTATAAGCCGGGTTCTGTCCCCTCTCGTGAAAGAGGGTCTCTGCCATCTATCTGGGATACGCCTCACAGCGTACCTCGATCGACCTACCCTCCGGACCCCGCCCGAAGGCGAGCGGTGCGGGCCACACCTGTTCCGGTATACATGGTCTTTCAGCCCGTGGGGTTTACCAAACTGCCCATGTCGCCATGGACATTGGTGGGCTCTTACCCCACCTTTTCACCCTTACCCCGACAAGTCGGGGCGGTTTCCCTTTCTGCGGCACTTTCCGTAACGCCACCGTCCCCAGTGACGTCCCTTCCCGTTAGGAAGCACGGCACCCTACGCTGCCCGGACTTTCCTCCCGCCATCTTGCGATAACGAGCGGCAGAGCGATGCACAGGAAGTCAATGAACGGAATGGTGATCGGCCGTCGGCCTGCGAGACTAACGGTGCCGCAAGATGAGCACTTCCGTGGCACCGGAGCCATACCTGCGCATATCGGCATCGTGGAATTGCACGCCATCATAGAATTGCAGGACCCTACGGACCTCTTCGCGCAGCACCCCCTCGCCCACTCCGTGAATCACGATCAGCTTACGCTTACCGTTACGGATGGCCGATTCCAAGGCGCGTTCGAAGTAACGGACCTGGAATTCGAGCTTCTCCCCGTCGCTCAACTGTCGTTCGTCGTCCACGAGTTCGTGCAGATGCAGGTCCACTTCGGCGATCCCGTTGTCCTCCGGCCGTTTGGGCGTCTTGCCCGGACGCGGGGCCGAACCCCGTTTACGCTTTTCCTCCAATTTGTCGTTGGCGGCCACCATTCCGGCCTGATGGTCCGATACTCGTGCCAACCGCGAGCGCTCTTCGCCGGAAACCGCAACAATGGACAGGCCGGACATCTCCAATTCGAAGCCGGCATCGCTGCGCACCAGAAAATGACCCGGCCGGGTGGAGCGGAGAACCAAGCCGCCGCCCACCTCGTTCACGAAGACCACGCGGTCACCCGGTTTCGCGTTATTGCGGATCATGCATCAAATTTACGGGACCAAGCCACCTGCGCGATGCGAAACATATGCCCCCTGTTCCTCCTCCTCCTGCTCCCGAATGCCACCATGGGCCAGCGCATCGAAGCCACACAACCCATGGGTGGTACTGCTGCGGTACAGCATTTGATCGAACAGGAGCTCGTGTATCCGGTGGCTGCGCTGGAGGCCGGTATCAAAGGGGAGGTGACGGTCGTGGTGGGGGTACATGGCAATGGAACAGTGGAAGGGATCCAGGTATGGCGGCCCGTTAGTCCGGAGTGCGACGCGGAAGCTTTACGGCTTGCGCGCCTGATCCGATGGCAGCCCTCAACTGCAACGGAGGAACGAGGAGCTGCGGACCATTATATCGTAGTACCGTTCGACCCTGCCAAATACAAGCGCTGGCTCAAAACAAGGCCGGACCGGAAAAGTGCGGTGTTCGGGTTGCCCGTGCGCGATACCTTGGGCGTGTTCGTTCCCAGGCAACTGGACACCCAGGTGGTCCCTTTGGTAGCAAAGGGGAATGCTGGACTCGGACAATTCCTGGCCGACAACATGCGCTATCCGGAGGAAGCCTATCGTAGAAGCATCGAAGGAGTGGTCGAACTTCAATTCACGGTCGAAGCTTCTGGCACCGTTTCGAACATGACCGCAGTGGAGGAACTGGGCGGCGGATGTACGGCCGAAGCCATGCGCCTCGTATATAAAACCCCCTGGGCACCGGGCACGGTCGGGGGAATGCGCGTGAGGAGCACCACCGAAGTCAGCATCCGCTTCACGCTTCCCCAACAAGCCCGTTGACACGGGCCCTCGAACCCTCGGCAAGGTTCCCTCCCACAAGCCGGACGTAGGTTGTCAGCTTTGCCCGCTTCCTGATCCACAGTTCGATCCCCAAACGATGAAAGACCGCGGCCCTTGGAAAACACTAAGCAGTGAAGAACGCTATTCCACACCCTGGATATCCGTAAGCCACCACGACGTTCTCGATCCCAGTGGTGCTCCCGGCATCTACGGTGTGGTGCACTTCCGCAACATTGCCGTGGGTATCGTCCCCCTAGACGACGACCTGAACACTTGGATCGTGGGCCAATACCGCTACCCCATCGATGCGTACAGTTGGGAAATTCCCGAAGGAGGTGGTCCAAGACACTTGCCGGCATTGGACAGCGCGAAACGGGAACTCAAGGAGGAAGTCGGTATCGTGGCCGACCGTTGGACAAAGATCCTGCAGATGCATTTGAGCAATTCAGCGAGCGACGAGGAGGCCATCATCTATGTGGCACAGGGACTCACCTTCCATGCCCCGGAGCCCGACCACAACGAAGAACTCTGCATGCGTAAACTGCCCTTCGACGAGCTATACACGCTCGTTCAGAACGGCACTATCAACGATAGCCTCACCGTTGCCGCCGTTATGAAAGTGAAGCTGATGTTGTTGGACGGCAGCCTTTAGGTCAGAAATAGAGCCAGTGGAATGTGGCATTTCCGTTGGAATCGACCTCGAAAGCCGGTGCCGGTAACTTGATGCTGTTGAGCACA
>JBIIYD010000326.1:0-2770 GCA_044347005.1 Flavobacteriales bacterium
AAAAGGGGGTGCAATTGCGCAACGACCTTGTACAGCCCACGTTCGTTCGTGCCGACCGCGACCGCATGGCGCAGGTCTTCACCAATCTGCTCACCAATGCCATCAACTACGGCAAGGAAGGGGGCATTTGCTCGGTGAAGAGCTATCCCTTGGGGGATCAGGTCCTTGTAGAGGTGAGCGACGATGGCATCGGTATCAGCGAGGAGCACCTTCCACGCCTGTTCGAACGATTCTACCGGGTGGGCAAGAGCCGCGCACGCAACGAGGGTGGTTCCGGACTCGGGCTGGCCATCGTGAAGCACATCATCGAAGTACACGGCCAGACCATCACGGTGAAGAGTACCGAAGGAGAAGGCACCACCTTCAGCTTCACCCTGCAGAAGCTCGGGTGATCAGCGACCGCCGTTCACCTCGTCGAAGAAGATGATCTCCTGCTCGTTGTTGATGCTGATGCGGGGGATGTCCTCGTACATCGTGAGCTTGCCGGTGACACAGACCCGTTTGTTCATCAGATAGGTCTCCGGGTCGTAGCTGAAATTGGGGCCATTGTAGGACCAGATGGTGGCGTAGAAGTCCTGGTGCGGGTGCATCCGGTCGAAGTTCAGGTAGATGGCCTGTGCTTTCGTGGTCTTGCGGGTGCTCACCACCGTGCCGCAGATCGTGGTGGTGCTTCCAATGTGGTACTTCGCCTGCACGGTGTTGAACATGCCCTTGGGCAACGGGGCCTTCAGGGGCTCCGTTTCGCCGAAGAAGGGGTCGCCCTCCGCATACCAATCCTTGGGTTCGCGCATGGCTTCGATGCGCTTCTCCAACACATCGTCCAACGCGGCGAAGAAGTCGATACCCGTGATCGTTTCCACGCTATCGATCGGTACCGCGTAGCTGATGGTGGGGTACTCGTTGATGCTGTTGCTCTGCAGGAAAGCGATCGCTTTGGGACTATCCCCATCGAGGTCGGCGATCACCTTGTAGAATTGTTCCGGGATGCTAACGTCGTTGACCCGATCGGCCTTGTGCATGGTGGGGAGGCCATCGCGTAGTACCGGCCCGGTCACGACGTAGAGCCGGCGCTTGCTGAAGTTCACGTAGCGCCTTACCCAGTCCTCCAACTCGGCCCACGACTGGCGGTTGAGCTCCGGCCGCTGCGGACTGATGTTGCTGTAGAGGTAGGTGGCCTGCAGCGCCGTCGCGTTCCAACGCATGTCCGCGCTCGGCACCAAATGGCCGCGGTCGAAGCCGCTGTTCCAATAGTCCGCGGTAACGGCGGTGCCGGTCGTCACCAACGGGTCCGGCAGGAAGGAGTCGATACGGGCCAGGTTGCCGGTGATCAGGTCCGGTGATGCGATGTGCGCCACCCACTTCGCCTGTTCGTGCTTCTCATCGTACACGAGCAGGTGTCCCGGATGCTCGATCACGGTCTCTCCCGGTTTCAGCGCTGGCAGCCCGACGCTGCGCAGGTCCCGGCGGATGATCGCCAGCTTCGCGGAATCCATGCGCTCCACATGGGCCAGCTGCTGCTGTTCCAGCAGCTTGTACTGAGCCTCCAGGGACCGAAGATGGGCATCGAGGTCCTGTGGCTTCCGAACCGATTGCGATAGAACGAGTCCGCCGGTGAGCAGGAACGAGCAGGAAAGGAGGAGATGTTTGAGCTTCATCACCGATCGAAGGTAACGGACCGGCGTTAGCGCAAGATGCGGGCCAGATCGGCCAGCGCTCCATCGAGCAAGGGATGACCGTTCCGCGGTGCTGGTTCGTCGTGCTTCTTCAGCAGCTTCAAGGCCGAGGTCAGGTCGATCCGCTCCTGCCGTTGCACCAAGAAGCGCCCGGTACGGGAATGGAGATCGCCCAGGTATTCCTGTTCGGCCTGCCCGGGGGTGGGGATCAACAGCGCTGTGCGACCGAGTGCCACCAGGTCCATCAACGTGGTGTATCCGCTGCGCGAAACGATGAATTCCGAAGCGGCCATGTGCATCGCCAGTTCGGTGGCGCTCAGGTGCGGCACTTTGGTGAGCTTGCCAAGCTGCTGGCTCCCGTGCACATCGGGCAGTCCTTGCACCAGGAGGTGTTCGCCCGGTACGCGCTGCAACTGCTCGGTCAGGAGCTGGTCCAGCAGGGTGCGTTGTGGTTCCGGCCCGCTGATCACGGCCACGACACGATAGGGCTTGCCGGGTGTTGCACCATCCGGTCGCATCCTGCTCAGCGTACCGATGTAGCGGGCATTGGCCGGTATGGAGGGGCCGTGGGAGAGATCCCCTGCCAGCCCGGGGGCATCCGGTTCATCCATGATCCAACAGCGATCGAACCGTGTGATGTGATGCAGGTTCACCTTCCGCAAGGCGCCCTGCGCGATGGGTGTGAAGGGGAATACCTGGTGTGTGATGATCACGCTGGGCAGCTCCCGATCCCGGATCCCGAATCGTTGGTCGCTGATGACGCCGTCCAAGCGCAGGTCCTGGCGGATGCGGTCGAATAGTGCTCTTTCGGCCTGCACGCTTCGCACCATGGCGGGGAATTGCCGCGCCATGCTCCACAGCTGGCTGCGGCCCGCGCCATAGCGGATGTTGACGCCCGGGATCCGCACATGTTCCAGTTGGGGGAACTCTCCGCGCAGCAATGCCAATGGACCATTATCGGCCCCGATGATCGGGACGGCATCGAGTTCCAGCAAGCGCTGAATGATCGGGATGCAGCGTGTGCTGTGCCCCAGCCCCCAATCAAGGGGCGCCACCAGGATGCGTGCGCCGTGGAACATCTGGGGACAAAGGTGCAT
>JBIIYD010000104.1:0-9485 GCA_044347005.1 Flavobacteriales bacterium
AATCAACAACAAGGGCACCAAGCCAGTGGATGATTTCCACCGGGCCTTGGGCAAGGTGATGTGGGACAAGTGCGGCATGGCCCGCAACGCCGAAGGCTTGAAGCAGGCGATCCAGGAGATCCGCGCCATCCGCGCCGATTTCTGGCAGAACGTACGCGTACCCGGAAGCGGCAACGCCTTCAATCAGGAGCTGGAAAAGGCCGGTCGAGTGGCCGACTTCCTCGAGCTGGGCGAACTGATGTGCATGGACGCGTTGGACCGCAATGAAAGCTGTGGAGGCCACTTCCGGGAGGAATACGCGGAGATGGATGGTCCACAAAAAGGCGAGGCCAAACGCGATGATGAGAACTACGCATACGTCGCCGCATGGGAGTGGTTGGGTGAAGCCGGTAAGGCCCAGTTGCACAAAGAGCCGCTGACGTTCGAGGAGGTGAAATTGACACAACGTTCGTACAAGTGAGGTTGAATGGGAGTTGGTGAATGGTGAATGGGACCGAACCTCAGCACTCCATAGCAACACCACAGCAATATGAGCCAGGAACGACTTGATGTCTACAACGACCTCTGCATGGAGGAGCCGAACGAGCCTTACGGATCGATCAGCAGCTATCGTGACCTGGTGATCTGGCAGCACTCCATGGATACCACGGAGATGGTGTACGAGTTCGCCGCACGGCTACCGAATGAAGAACGCTTCGGACTGGTGAGCCAGATGTGCCGGGCTGCGGTCTCCATGCCTTCCAACATCGCTGAAGGGTGGGGGCGTGGAACCAACAGTGATCGCCAGTTACTGAGCTACCTGCGTATTACCCGCGGTTCGCTATACGAGCTCGAAACACAACTTGAACTCTCCCGAAGGATCTACCGGAAACTCAAGCTGGACCCAACTCCCGTCACTGCGCGGCTTACCTCGATCGCCCGCATGTTGAACAAGATGATCTTCAAGATCGAAGAACGAAACGACCAACTACGCAAGGATCGTGGCCGATGAGCTCAGGCCCATTCGCCATTCACCATTGACCATTCGCCATGAAGCTGACACTCAAGATCTGGCGCCAAAAAGGCCCCAACGACAAAGGCAAGATCGTCGACTACCCGGTCAACAACGTCTCCGAGGACATGTCCTTTCTGGAGATGCTGGACGTGCTGAACGACGACCTGGTGCGCAAGGGCGAGGACCCCGTTGCCTTCGACCACGACTGCCGCGAAGGCATCTGCGGTTCGTGCAGTTTGTTCATCAATGGCGAGGCGCACGGCCCCGGTCGGATGATCACCACCTGCCAGCTGCACATGCGCAAGTTCAAGGACGGCGACACCATCCATGTGGAGCCCTGGCGCGCCGAGGCCTTCCCGGTGATCAAGGACCTGGCGGTGAACCGCAGCGCCTTCGACCGTATCCAGGCAGCAGGCGGCTTTGTGAGCGTGAACACCAGCGGTAACCTAGTGGATGGCAATTCGGTTCCCATTCCCAAGGACGACGCCGACAAGGCTTTCGATGCCGCCACCTGCATCGGGTGCGGTGCCTGCGTGGCCACCTGCGTCAACAGCAGCGCCATGCTCTTCGTGGCCGCCAAGGTGAGCCAGTTCGCACTGTTGCCCCAAGGCCGCCCTGAGGCCAAGCGCCGCGTGCTGGCCATGGTGGAGCAGATGGACAAGGAAGGCTTTGGCAACTGCAGCAACACCGGTGCCTGTGAGGTGGAATGCCCCAAGGGTATCAGCCTGGAGCACATTGCGCGTATGAACCGGGAGTACTTGGCGGCGAGTGTGACGAAGGACTGAGACCTACTTTTTCAACCGCTTCACCGCCTGAGCAGGGGTAAGCACCGGGATCATATCCTGCTGCTTGAAGTCCTTGTCGTTGCTCACGATGGCGTCGATGCGGCCAGCAGAGAGTGCCGCATGGAACTGTATCGCATCCTCCAGGTCGGTCCAACCGCTGTTCATTCCAGCAAGGAGGTCGCTCCTATCCACGGGGGCAACCACCAAGAGCGGTACCAAGCGGTTCATCTTGAGCAACACTTTGTTCATGTCGTGCCCTGCTTTGCGGAAGGAGTACAAAGCATTCAGAACGGAGATCGAGGACAGTACAAGCTCGACCTTTCCACGTGGGATAAGCTTGATGAGCGCGTTGGCGTCTTCGTGGGACCTCCTTTCGGTTTGAAAGACATCGAAGAACACATTCGTGTCCAGGAAGTACCTGGTCATCACTTGGTACGCGACCTTTTCTTCTTCATCTCCTGCGGCTTGTACCCGAACGAATACGCAAGGCGGGGGTCATCCTGAAGGTCCTTTTCGGTGAATTTTCCTGACAACCAGGTCCCCATCTCATCGATCCATGCCAGGTCGTCGTCGGTCTTGGCGGCATCCTTCCGGTCCAATTCCTCCACCAGCTCATCCACGATCGCGCTCATGGGCTTCGCCTTTCGGGCACCTGCCTTGCGGAGCATCGCGACCGTGCGTTGGTTCAGGCTGAGGGTCACCTTCGTTTTCATGGGATATGGCTCCAGGTGCTGCGGATAGCTCAAATATACATACGCAAGCTGCTGGTGTACGTACACGGCCGGCTGGTGCAATGAAGCAGAATGCCTGTCCGGGAAACCTCGCGATGCCCGGAACTCGCTTCCCCGGTGGCCGCCATTGCCGAACTTAGCGCCCCTGCATGATGACCATCGACGAGATCCAGCAGCCCATTGCGGCGGAGATGAAGGCCTTCGAGCCGCATTTCCGCGAGGCGATGCGTAGCCGGGCGGCGCTGCTGGACCGCATCATGCACTACATCGTGAAGCGCAAGGGCAAGCAGATGCGGCCCATGTTCACGCTGTTGAGCGCACGCCAGTTCGGGCCGGTGAACGATAGCGCCTTCGTAGCCGCTTCGCTGATCGAGTTGCTGCATACGGCCACGCTGGTACACGACGATGTGGTGGACGGCAGCGCGATGCGTCGCGGCTTCTTCAGCATCAATGCCCTGTGGAAGAACAAGATCGCGGTGCTGGTGGGCGACTACCTCTTGAGCCGAGGCCTGCTACTGGCCATCGACAAGGGTGAGTTCGAGCTCTTGCGCATCGTGAGCCATGCTGTTCGCGAGATGAGCGAGGGGGAACTGCTACAGCTGGAAAAAACGCGCAACCTCAACTTCAGTGAGGACATCTACTTCGACATCATACGCCAGAAGACCGCCAGCCTTATCGCGGCCTGCTGTGCCAGTGGTGCCAGTGCGGCCGGGCGACCGACCGAAGAGGTGGAGCGAATGCGCAGCTTCGGGGAACTTACGGGCATCGCCTTCCAGATCAAGGACGACCTCTTCGACTATGGCAACGGTGAGGACATCGGCAAACCGAGCGGACTGGACATCAAGGAGAAGAAGCTGACCCTTCCGCTGATCCACGCCTTGCAGAAGGTGAGCAGCAGCGATCGTCGCTGGATGGTGAACACCGTGAAGAACAACAACGAGGACTCCAAAGCCGTGGCGCTCGTGATCCAAATGGTGCAAGAGGCCGGTGGTATCGACCATGCGCGCGAACGGATGTTCCATTACCGCGACGAAGCGCTTGCCGTTCTGCACGGATTCCCGAAGAACGACGCGCGCGATGCCTTGGAAGGCCTCGTACACCTTACCGTTGAACGCAAGCGCTGAGCCAGCAACGTGTTGTGACACCGTACCGATGAAAGCACCGATCCCGTTCAACTTCTGTTTTCCTGTCCTGCTGGTGGTGTTCCTGGTCGCATGCGGCGATCGTCCGGGCACGGAACCAACGCCCGATAACGGAGACAGCACTTCCGTGGGTACGGCCGATGGCCTGGAAGAAGTGCGCACCCAGGACGGTGGGGTGATGAAGGGGGAAATGCTCAATGGCAAAAGGCACGGCCCATGGACCTCCTATTTCGCGAACGGCACGGTGCGAAGCCGGGCTACCTATGACGAAGGCGTGCTGGAGGGTTCCACGGAAGTATTCCACAACAATGGAATGACCTATTACACAGGCCAGTATGCCAAGGGAAAGGCCGTGGGCGAATGGTTGTTCTACGATGCCCAGGGGGCACTGGTCCGCACGGCGACACACGACAGCTTGGGCAAGCTGGTGGAGCAGCATTAACAACAGCCCTGTGGATAGCGCGTGGAACGACTGTGCATAAAACGCAGGTCTTCCGCTTGGCAATTACAGCCGACCACATCCCGCTGATCCGGGGTAAATTCACGCCCCTTTAGGCCCTGCCGAAGAGGTCCCGCGCTCCATGATCCTCCCCTACGCCATCCAACAGGTCAAGGAAGCCGCCCGTGTGGAGGAGGTGGTGGGGGAATTCGTTGCCCTGAAACGGAAGGGTCCGCGCTATTTGGGCCTTTGCCCGTTCCACAACGAGAAGACGCCTTCGTTCAACGTCAGCCCGAACCTCGGCATCTTCAAGTGTTTCGGCTGTGGCGAATCGGGCGACTCCATCAGCTTTCTGCAGAAGCACGAGCACCTGAGCTATGTGGAGGCGATCCGGTGGCTGGCGAAGCGCTACCAGATCGAACTACCGGAAGAGGAGCAGACCACAGAGCAACAACTGGAGCAAAGCGAACGGGAAAGCCTCGCCGTGGTGCAACAGTGGGCCCTGGACTGGAGCGTGGATCAATTGTGGAACGGCGACGAAGGACGACGCATCGGACTCTCGTATTTCCACGAACGCGGCTTCACGGACGCCACGATCCGCTCCTTCCAACTGGGCTACGTACCAGAGCACGGCAACGCCTTCTCCAAGGCCGCCATAGCCCATGGTTTCAATCCGGAGGTGCTTGAAAAGGCCGGGTGGATCAAGCGCCGGGACGATGGCAATGCTTGGGACTTCTTCGCAGGTCGTGTCACCTTCCCGGTATTCGGCCTGAGCGGCCAGGCGATCGCCTTCGGAGCCCGCACGCTCAAGAGCGACAAGAAGCTACCGAAGTACTTCAACAGCCCGGAGAGCGCCCTGTACGTCAAGAGCCGATCGCTCTACGGCATCTTCCAGGCCAAGAAGGCCATCGTGGAGCAACAGCTCTGCTACCTGGTGGAGGGCTATACCGATGTGATCAGCCTGCATCAAGCGGGGATCACCAACGTGGTGGCCAGCAGCGGTACCAGCCTCACCGAGGACCAGGTACGCCTGATCAAGCGCTACGCCCCCGTGGTCACCATCCTGTACGATGGCGATGCGGCCGGCATGAAGGCGAGCCTTCGCGGCATCGACCTGATCCTGAAGGAAGGGCTCAACGTGAAAGTGGTGACCTTCCCCGAAGGCGAGGATCCCGACAGCTACGCGAAGAGCCACAGCAGCTCGGAAGTGAGCGCGCACCTGACGGGGTCGGCCCAGGATTTCCTGGTGTTCAAGACCGGGTTGTTGATGGCCGACAGTGGCAGCGATCCGGTGAAGAAGGCCGCTGCCATCCACGAGATCGTGGAGAGCATCGCACTGGTCCCCGACCACGTGCTGCGCTCCTTGTACCTCCAGCAGTGCAGCCACCTGCTGCAGGTGAACGAGCAGGCGCTGATCAGCGAGATGAACAAGGTGCTGCGCAAGCAGTACCGGAAGAAGCTCGGTGGCGAGGAGGCCATTATCGAAGAGCAACTCTCGCCGGAGGTCGCCAGCCCGCAGCAGCAGGTGGTGGAGTTGGGCACCTCGCCACAGGAGCGCGACCTGTTACGACTGCTCCTGAGCTATGGGCACGAGATGATCCCGGATCCGTTCATTACGCCCAACGAAACACAGGAGGAAGCACCGGCCACCATGGTCAGCATCGCTGAATTGATGTTCGAACTGCTCGCCTCGGACGATATCCTGTTCGACGACCCGCTCTTTCGCGAGATCTATCTGGACTACAGGCACACGGCCAACCTGGGCAACCGGGTGGATACGGCCAACTATGTGATGCACGAGAACGTGCAGTGGCGAGATACGGCCATCGACCTCCTTACGGAAAAACACGTGCTGAGCCCCAACTGGAAGGAGCGGCACAAGATCCACGTGAAACGCGAGAACGAAGCGCTCTTCGATGCCTTGGAAGAAGCGGTGGATATCTTGAAGGAACGCCGTGTGGACCGCATGCTGACCGACCTTGACCAGCAACTGTTGAGTGCCGAATACGAGGACCAGCTGTTGATCCTGGCCGAAAAGAACAAGATACTCCCGATCAAGCAGAAGCTGGCCAAGAAGACCGGCCGAGTAGTGGTGGGGTAGGCTGGCCCTTGGCCGCCCACCCCACCGCTCACATGCTTATCGAGCGATCACCAGACGGCCCGCCCACTGGCGACCATCGTCCGTAGCGATCACCACTGAGTAGACCCCGTTGGCTTGGCCATCGAGGGAGATCGTGCGTTCACGGTCGGCGCTGACATCCAGACCCGCGGTCTTCACCAAGCGACCCGAAGCATCGTGGATCCGAACTTCGTAACGACCCACATCGGCCGTGATGTAAAGCAGGTCCTTGGCCGGGTTGGGGAACATGCGGATGCCCGCCACAGCGAAGTCCTCGATGCCGGTGCAGGCATCCACCAACAAGGTGCGCTGGGCCGAACCTCCGCAACCGTTAGCGTCGGTGTATTCGTAGGTGATCGTGTACAGCGCAACACCCTGTGCCGGATCGAAATTCGTTGCAGGCACACCGTTCACGAGGTAGGTGCCTCCTGCCGGTGATCCACCGCTCAAAGGGAAGGGCTGCCAATTGACACAGGCGTTACTGAAGGACGACAAGGTGACGACCGGAACCGGGGCAATGGTCACATCCACCGAGGTGGACTGGGGACAGCCGCTCGCATCGGTCACCGTGAGTACGATCGTCGAATTCGTGTTCAGGATCAGGCCCAAGAGGTCAGCGCCAGCACCCACCACACTGCCGGCATTGGTCCATACGTAGGTGTACGGAGCAGCACCACCGGTAACGGAACCGTTCAGGTCGAAAGGCACTCCTGCACATTCGGTGATGGCGGCAGTTCCGGCGATAGCAGGCGCTCCACCCAGCACGGCCACGGAAACGATCTGGCTCAAGGAACAACCCTGGCCCGTTGATGCGACCACGGTGTAGGCCGTGTTCGTGCTAACTGGCACTGCGGTCGGATTCTGGGCGGCACTCACGAACCCGGCCGGGGTTGAGGACCATGCATAACTAGCTACCGCGGTGCCCAACACACGCACATCGTCGATGAGCCAGCCATAGTAGTTGATGGAAGCATCGGAAGTGAGGCGGAAACGGATGCGGAAGGAAGTGCTACCGGCATAGGCGGCCAGGTTGAACGTCTCCTCTTGCCACAGGTTCGTTCCAGGGCTGGTACCCGGATTGGAGCCACTGCCTGTGAACGTGGATTGCCAGATGGCCGCACTGTTCCGCGAGAAGCGGTTGTTGCCACCGGTGAAGTTCGAGTTGTTCACACCTTGATAAGCAGAGGCCGGTAATGGGGCCCAGGAGTTTCCGCCATTGGTGGAGAAGTCCACGAAACCGTAGTCGTACCCTTGCTCCAACCCGCAAATGTGTTTGAACTTCAAGATGGGGTTCGGCACTAACGCGAGGTTCAGATCCGAGGTCATGCCATATTGCCCGGAGGCGTCGATGTCATAGCTCAGGTATACGGAACGCGCCCCCTCCGCATAGTATGTCGCATTGGTCGCAGCCGAAACAGCTGTACCCGATGTTCCCCAGCCAGCAGCAGGAAAGATCTCGAACCCTTGCTGCAGCCCTACGACATCCGTGGTGGCTTGGGCGGTAAGGTCCACCGTGCCGGAGCCACAGATCTCCGTTGCGCTGATGCCAGCGGTCAGCGCTGAAGGAGGTAGAACGAGGCCAACGAAGATCGGCGTGGCCGATGAGTTGCAGCCCTGTATGCCATTGCTGGTCGTCAGGCTATAAGTACCCACATTGGCCACTGCGAACCCGGGTACGCTCGGGTTCTGCTCGGTGCTGGTGAACCCGTTGGGGCCGGTCCAGACGAACGAAGTACCCGCTGTGGCCCCGGAACCCAGTGTCAATGTGCCGCCCTGACAAACCGGACCGTTGCTCGTTGGGCTAACGGAAAGCCCAGGCGATGCACAGCATGTAAGGTTGGCCGCCCAACCCGCGGCGGACAAGAGTGCACTGTTGTAGTTGAAGCGCAGTGTGATGCAGCCGGTCGGGTCGGTGCTTTGGAACGAACCCGGCAGTGCGGTGTTCAGGTTACCCGTAAAGGTGCCCAACAAAGGTGAGTTGATGTTCGGACCATTGTAGATCCGGACAAGGTCGCCCGAGCGGGTATTGAACTGGGTAAAGGAAAGGTTCACGGCCTGTGTGGGCAGGTCCGGGCAATAGGTGTATACCTCCTCGTAGGGGAACAATCCACCGGCATAATTCCCATTGGGCCCACCGGCATCGTACACCGTGATGCCGCAAACACTGTTGGTAGGAGTGGCCGATACACAGATCGAAAAATCACCGGCAACTCCAAGGGCCAGGTTGGTGAAGATCCGTATGGTATAGTCTGTAGAATCCACCAACGAGGGTAGGGAGATGGCAGGCTGGGAGGCGGTAAAGCAGCCGACCAACACCCCATCGCAGCCCCCTTGGAAGACCTCTACACCCCAGTGTGTCATGGTACCTGCGGTGATCGATAGCAGAAAGGGGCTATTGAATCCCGTGGTATTGAACGTGTACCAAACATCCTGCACCGTACCTGTGCCATCACAGGTCGGCTCCGGGGCCTCGGAAGTAGCATCCGTTGTGGTCCCTTGGACCGTGAGTGCCGAACAGCCGCCGGTAACGGCAACGTCCAATACAGCGGCACTCGTGCACAGATCATTGAGCGGGGCTTGCGCCGCAAGGCCTGTAACCAGCAGCGATCCTAGAGTTAGCGCGTAATACTTCTTCATATCCAGCGGAGTTTGTGGGTTTTGTCCTCGACACCAATGCACCGGGTTCTTTCGGTTTCGATGCTGAAGACCCGATAAATGTAAGTTGCTCTCTTTTCGTTCCGTTGTTCTGCGCTCATTGCTGAACAACGACAGGCAGGCGTAACACCTCGTGCTGCCCATTCCTTACTTCGATGAAATGCATGCCGGCAGCAAGTCCGTCGACATCCACCTTGATCAACTGTCCAGCCGGAGCATTCCCGGTGCGCAGGACCCTGCCGGAAGCATCATGCAATGTCCACTCGCAGACCGTTGGTACTTCCAGGAAGAAGTAGCCCTGGTCCGTCGGGTTGGGGAAGATGCGCACCGTTGAAGGGTCGATCTCGCCAAGCCCCGCACAGGCATCCACGACCAACACTTGCGAATCGGATCCCGAACAACCGTTCACGTCGGTCAAGGCATAACCGATCGTGTAGGACCCTATGCCGACAATGGGGTTGAAAGAGGTGGCCGGCACGCCGTTGAAGGTGTATGTGCCACCGGCCGGAGTGCCACCGGTGAAGGGGAACGAAGGAGTCGAGATGCAGATCAAGGGGAATGGCGCAAGGCTGACGTCCGGAGAGGTGTTCACCGTGACGAGCAAGGTGGCAGGCTGTCCT
>JBIIYD010000327.1:0-2750 GCA_044347005.1 Flavobacteriales bacterium
AAGCATCGAGGTGGGCAAGGACGCCGACCTGGTGCTCTGGAGCGACAACCCGCTCAGCATCCGCGCCAGGGCCGAACAGACCTGGGTGGACGGCGTGCGCTACTTCGACCTTGTCCGCGATGCCGAACTACGCCGCTGGATCGCTGTAGAACGGGACCGCCTGGTACGCGCCATGATGGCCGCCAAGGCGGAGGGTGCACCCATCCGCAAGGCCCGCCGGGAACAACAGCACCTGTGGCATTGTGATGATATCGGAGAAGAAGGCAACGAGCATGATGCACACGGTGATCTTTAAGCCTATGAAAGATCTGTTGCAATGCACCTGTACCGTCGACCCATTGGGTCGACTATCGCAAACCGCTCATGGGCTTTTCTCTGGCCCTGCACCCCGTAGGTCGACCCACTGGTTCGACGCTACAAGTGCGATCCGATCGATCGCCATTTTCGCTCTCGCGATCATTGCCGTCACCGGCATTTCCGCCCAGCAACCGACACCCGCACCACCCCAATCGAAGAGCATCCTCATCACCGGCGGCACGGTACACACGGGCGATGGACGCGTGATCGATGAGGGCGCCGTGGGGTTCCGGGATGGCCGCATCGACTTCGTGGGCTTCAACTACGGGGTCAAGGCGACCTACGACACCGTGATCAACGTGGTCGGGCAACACGTGTATCCAGGCTTCATAGGGCCGAACACCACATTGGGGCTTGCGGAAGTGGAGGCTGTGCGTGCCAGTGTGGATCACTCGGACATTGGCAAGATGGAGCCGGAATTGCGGAGCTTGATCGCCTACAACACGGCATCGAACGTGGTGCCTACGGTCCGTAGCAACGGGGTGCTCATCGCCCAAGTGGTGCCTCGCGGCATGACCATCAGCGGCACCAGCAGCATTGTGCAACTCGATGCCTGGGACTGGGAAGCGGCCGCAGTGCGCGCCGATGACGGTATCCACCTGAACTGGCCCTCGGCCTACGACCGCCGCGGCTGGTGGGCCGAGCCGGATGAGACCGACAAGGCCAAGAAGGACGAACGGGCCGAACGCATCGCGGAGTTGCGCGACTTCCTCCGCAAGGCGAAGGCCTACTCGACCGTGGCTGCGCCGCAGAAGATCGACCTGCGCATGGAGGCGATGCGTGGGATCTTCGACGGACGGAAGACGCTCTTTGTACACGCCAACGCTGCGCGCGAGATCACCGAAGCGGTGCAGTTCGCCAAGGCGGAAGGCGTGAAGCGTACGGTGATCGTGGGCGGCTACGATGCCTGGCGCGTGGCCGACCTGCTGCGCGAGAACAAGGTGGATGTGATCCTGAACCGCTTGCACAGCCTGCCCATGCGTCCCGAGGACGACATCGACCTGCCCTACCGGTTGCCCGCCCTGCTCAAGGAGCGCGGTGTGCGCTTCTGCCTGGACCGCGCCGGCGACATGGAAGCCATGGGCCTGCGCAACCTGCCTTTCCAAGCAGGCACGGCCATGGCATATGGGCTTACCGCCGAAGATGCGCTCCGCTCGATCACCCTCGACGCTGCGGCCATCCTTGGCATCGATGACCGCCTCGGTAGCTTGACCGTGGGCAAGGACGCCACACTGATCGTTTCACAGGGTGATGCGCTCGACATACGCACCAACGCGATCACGCACGCGTTCATCCAAGGTCGCTCGATCGTCTTGGACGACCACCAGAAACAGCTGTATCGGCAGTACAAGGAGCGGTTGGAAAAGGCTCAATAGCCCAACTTCTCCCGCACCCGTCCCAGCACGGCGCGCGCCACCACACGAGCTTTGTCCGCGCCCTTCGCCAGTTCCGCATCGATCGCGCTGCGGTCCTCCATCAGCCGAGCGAAGGTCTCACGTTCGTTGCGGAAACCGTCCAGCAGCGCGGCGAGCAGTTCCTTCTTGGCGTGGCCGTACCCATAGCCACCCGCGCGGAATTTTTCGGCCATGTCCGATGCTGCTTCCGGCGGCGCCACCAGCTTGAACAGTTTGTACACCGTGTTCCCCTCGGGGTCCTTGGGAGCCTCCATGGGCGTGCTGTCGGTCACGATGCCCATCACCTCCTTCTTCAGCTCGCTCTCCGGCGCGAATAACCGCAAGAGGTTATCGCGACTCTTGCTCATCTTCTCACCATCGGTGCCGGGCACCAGCATCACTTGTTCGTCGATGCGCGCCTCGGGTAGCACGAAGGTCTCGCCCATCTGGTGGTTGAAACGTTCGGCCACGTCGCGGGTCATCTCCAAATGCTGCATCTGGTCCTTGCCGACAGGAACGAAGTGCGCATCATAGAGCAGGATGTCCGCCGCCATGAGCATGGGGTAGGAGAAGAGGCCCGCGTTCACGTCCTCCAGCCGATCGGCCTTGTCCTTGAAGCTGTGCGCCAAGGCCAGCCGCGAGTAAGGGAAGTAGCAGCTGAGGTACCAGGTGAGTTCGGTCACCTCGGTCACGTCGCTTTGGCGGTAGAACACCGTGCGGTCGGTATCCAGTCCGCACGCCAGCCAAGCGGCCGCCACGGCATAGGTGTTCTCGCGCAGTACAGCGGGCTCCTTGATCTGTGTCAGCGAATGCAGGTCGGCGATGAACAGGAAGGATTCGTTCGCCGTGTCCCGGCTCAACGTGATCGCGGGACGGATGGCACCCAGCACATTGCCCAAGTGGGGCGTGCCGGTGCTTTGTATACCTGTAAGGATGCGGGCCATGGCGGGCGAAGATACCGAGCCTGCCCGGCAGCACTGGTGGTCGTACTATAGGGTG
>JBIIYD010000105.1:0-9453 GCA_044347005.1 Flavobacteriales bacterium
CGTTGGGCTGGACAACATCGATGTGGCCCACGCCAAGAGCAAGGGCATCGAAGTGATCAACACCCCTGCAGCCTCCTCCATTTCGGTGGCCGAGCTGGTCATGGCGCACCTCTTCGGTCTCATGCGCAACCTGCACAAGGCCAACCGCCGCATGCCGCAGGAAGGTCGCACGGCCTTCAAGGACCTGAAGAAGGAATACGAAAAAGGCAGCGAGGTGCGTGGCAAGACCCTTGGTGTGATCGGTTTCGGCCGCATCGGCCAGTGGACCGCACGCTATGCGATCGGCGCGGGAATGCGCGTGATCTACGTGGACAACCATGCCACGGCCGAGGCCCTGGACCTGGAGATCGGCGGCAGCGTCGTTCGCGTTCCGGTGAAGATGGTGGAGTTGGAGGAACTGCTGGCCCAAGCCGATGCGATCAGCCTGCATGTGCCTGCCCAGAAGGACGGTAGCGCGCTGCTGGGCGAAGCCGAACTGGCCCAGGTGAAGCCGGGCGTGGTGATCGTGAACACCGCCCGCGGAGGCAGCGTGGACGAGGACGCCCTGATCAAAGCCCTGGCCAGCGGACGCGTGAAAGCCGCCGCCTTGGACGTGTTCGTGGGCGAGCCTGAACCCCGGGAGGACCTGTTGGCACAGGACAACCTGTCGCTGACCCCGCACATCGGTGCCGCGACCGCCGAAGCACAAGGAAGGGTCGGCGCCGAACTCGTGGAACGCATCGTGGATTGGCGTTCGAGCGTGCAGGTGGGCGAATGATCTCCTTGCGTCCGTTCCGTGCATGGCGCCCGGCGCCGGACAAGGCCCATTTGGTGGGCTCGCGTTCTTATGTGAGCTATGGCCCGGAGCAATTGGCCGAGAAGCTGGAGGGCAACCCCTACACCTACCTGCACATCATCCACCCGGACGGCATGAAGCCCGAGGAGCTTTCGCGCAGTGAACGTTTCGAACGCGTGCGCAAGGCGTTCAAACAATTCTGCGACGAGGGCATCCTGCTGCGCGATGAAGCGCCCTGCATCTACGTGTACGAACAGTCGGCCAAGGGCATGTTGTCGCGCGGGATCGTGGTCGGTGTGAGCGTGGATGATTACCGTGACGGTCGTATCAAAGTGCATGAACACACCCTCACGGCACGGGAGAACCTCTTCGCCGAGTACCTCGGGCACACCGGCGTCAATGCCGAGCCGGTGCTTCTGGCCGACCCTGCCGGTGATGCTTGGCAACCCTTGCTGGACCCGGTATTAGCCGAACGGCCGGAGTACGACTTCAGCACCACCGACCGGGTTCGGCACCGCCTGTGGGTAGTGGCCGATGTGGCGCTGCGCATCCGCCTGCAGAAGGCCTTTGCCGATGTGCCGGCACTGTATATCGCCGATGGGCACCACCGCATGGCTTCGAGCGCACGGCTGGCCGAGGCCGGCAAGGCAACGGACGTTTCGCCGGAGGCCTGGTGCCTGGCCTACATCGTGCCACAAGCGCAACTGTACATCCGCAACTTCGATCGGGTGGTAACGGACCTGGGGCAGCTGGACGAGCAAACACTGCTGGCCGCGTTGGGCGGCATCGGCTCACTGGAAGCCGTGGAGGAGCCGCGCACCGCACATGGCACCCTGGCTGTCCGAACGGCATCCGGCTGGCACCTGTTGCATCTTCCAAAGGCCGACGTGGCACTGCCACCAGCGGAGCAATTGGACTGTGCCCGCCTGAGCGAACTGGTGCTGGGCCCGCTCCTGGGCATCGCCGACCTGCGCACCGACCCCCGTGTGCGCTTCGTGCCCGGCACATCAGGCCCCCGGGAACTGGAGCGGCTGGTCGACAGTGGAAAGGCCGCTGTGGCTTTCCACCTGCATCCGGTGGAGTTCGCCGAACTGCAAGCCGTGGCCGACAGTGGTGGTATCATGCCACCGAAGAGCACCTACATCGAGCCCAAGTTGCGCAGTGGGTTGACGGTGTACTCTTTGGAAGAGGTTTGAGCATGCGAGAGAGCGTGAGAGGGATCGATGGTGCATGGGTGCGAGGGTTTGGTCCTCTTGGCGCACCTGAACCCTCGCACCCCTCCGCTGTCCTTATTGTTGTTAGCCCAGTCAGGGTACCGATCCGCCTAACCCATGTCGACCCTCGCTGAGCGCTACGCACGGATCAAGGCTTCGCTGCCACCGCAGGTAACCTTGGTGGCGGTGAGCAAGACCCGCACGGTGGACGAGATACGCGCCCTGTACGACCTCGGCCACCGCGACTTCGGAGAGAACTATCCGCAGGAGTTGCGCGAAAAGCAGCCCCAGCTTCCAGCGGACATCCGATGGCACTTCATCGGTCACCTGCAAACCAACAAAGTGAAGCTAATAGCCCCGTTCGTACACTGGGTGCATGCGGTGGACAGCGAGCGCCTGATCGACGAGCTCGAAAAGCGTGCAGCAGCCGCAGGTCGCACCATAGGCATCCTGCTCCAACTGCACATTGCACAAGAAGACACGAAACACGGGTTCGACGAACGGGAGTTGGACATCTTGGTGAAGCGCTGGGACAGCGCACGTTGGCCGCACCTGGTGCTGCGCGGGCTCATGGGCATGGCCACACTGACCGATGACGAGCAGCGGATACGTCGGGAATTCGCTGGACTTGGCAGCACCTTCCGCGCTTTGAAGAGCCTGGGATCCGAGCACCTGACAGCCTTCGACACCCTGAGCATGGGCATGAGCGGCGATGCGCAGTTGGCCATCACCGAAGGCAGCACCCTGGTACGCATCGGCACCGCGCTATTCGGCGAGCGCGCCAAGTAGGCAACCGGTCGCGTATTCGGCGTCTATCGAATGTACCTTGGTAATTCCAGAACGCTTGACCATGCGCACGGTAGCGATATTCGTATTCGCCTGCTTGCTGACCCAGGCGCAAGCCCAACGGAACCTCGAGGTGGGCGTCAGTTCGGGGGTCACGCATTTCTATGGCGACCTGGGTAACCTGGACACGCCCGTGCAATGGAACAGTGCCCGACCGGGGCTGCAGATCACCTTCCGCGATTTCCTGAACAACCCGAAGCGCTATGTCACGCGTTCCCTGACCACCGAGATGCGCCTCGCCTGGTTTCGAACGGGGTACGACGAAACGGCCATGATCCGGGGCATGAGCGTGAAGGAATTGCGCAACTACAAGCGGGGTCTGAGCTTCCGAAACGACCTGGTGGGCGCATCGGCCCACATCGTGCTCAACGCCTACCGCCAGCCTTACCAACCGCTTTTCCAACAGCGCTTCTTCATGTACTTCCATACCGGGGTCGGGGTTTACTACGGGCGCCCGAAAGCCGACCTGTTCCGGGGCGATATCGACCTGAACAACCGCTACTACCCATGGGCCGACGGAACACTTCGCGATGTGCCGCGCGGGACACCCGAAGAACTCAGCAATGTGGTGCAACGGGACGGCAACTACGAAACGGACCTTTATTCCTGGCGCACCGAAAGCCGGGGCGAAGGCACGGATGTCAATGGTGGGAAGGAACCTTCACCGGTGCATGTGGCCATCCCCTTGGGAGCCGGCGTGCGCTACATGATCACCAAACAGATAAGCCTCGGCATCGAATACGCTTACTACTTGTTCACCAACGACCGGGTGGACGATGTGAGCGACCGCTACACCACCTGGGCGGAGATCGAAAGCACCTACGCGAATTCGCCCACCGACCAACAGCTGGCGCGCTACATCAGCGATCCCAGTGGAGGCTGGGGCACGGACGGCGAGGATACCAGCATACGCACCAGCCCGCGCGGCAACCCGAGGCTCTTGGACACCATGAGCTATTTCAGCCTCGAGGTCTCGTACAAGTTCAAGCGGAGGCCTTCGCGCAGGAGCTTCGTGAGCTTGTAGCCATAACCTGCGGTCAAGATCTTGCCATGACCAGCCGAGCGGGAGGGCCTTAACTTGGCCTCTCGCTTCAACCCTCGCCCTCCATGCTCCGTGTACTTCTGTTGGCCCTTGTTACGCTAAGCTGCGCAGTGACCCGCAGCGCACATGCCCAATCCCCTACGACCTATTCCAAGGTGAAGGTGTACACCCGGTCGGTACCGGGCGGCTTGCAACAATTGGGTGCCTGGGGCCTAGCAGTGGACCATGGCGATGTGAAACCGGGGCATTGGATCGTGACCGACCTGAGCAGCGCCGAGATCGCACTGCTCGAACAGCACGAGGTACAATACGAGGTATCGATCCCCGATGTGGCGTCCTACTACGTGGCACGGAACCAGCCCGGCGCCGCACGTGAAGGCGGAGCGGAGCGCGACCTGTGCAACGCACCTGCCCTGGTGCCGGTCCCGAGCAACTTCGAGCTGGGTTCCATGGGCGGCTATTTGACCTGGGAGGAAATGCAAGCGAACCTGAATGCCATGCGCGCCGCATACCCTCAGCTGATCACTGCAAAGGAGTCCATCGGGCTTACCACCGAAGGCAGGCCCATCCATTTCGTACGCATTTCCAACAACGCCGATGTGGACCAGACCCGGCCCGAGGTGTTCTACAACGCCTTGCACCATGCCCGGGAACCGGCTTCGCTTTCGCAGCTGATCTTCTACATGTGGCACCTGCTGGAGAACTACGGCACCAATGCGGAAGTGAACTACCTGTTGGACAATATGGAACTCTATTTCGTCCCCTGTGTGAATCCGGACGGCTACGTGTACAATGCCACCACACAACCGGGAGGGGGTGGCATGTGGCGCAAGAACCGCCGCGACAACGGCGATGGCACCTTCGGGGTGGACCTGAACCGCAACTACGGCCAGGGCTGGGGTTTCGATGACCAGGGATCGTCCCCACAGGGCGACTCGGAAGTCTACCGGGGAACAGCACCATTCTCCGAAGCGGAAACCCAGGTGATGCGGGACTTCTGCAACGGCCGCGAATTCCGACTGGCGCTGAACTACCACACCTATGGCAACCTGCTCATTTACCCCTGGGGCTACCAGCCCAGCTTTTACACCCCGGACTCGGCGGTGTTCGCGAACTATGGTGCCCTGCTCGCGCGGGACAATGGATATACTTTCGGAACTGCGGACCAGACCGTGAACTACGTGACCAACGGAGGCAGTGATGATTGGATGTACGGCGAACAGGGCACCAAGCCGAAGATCTTCTCGATGACCCCCGAAGCCGGTGAAGCGGGCGATGGATTCTGGCCACCGGCTTCACGCATCACCGACATCTGTCAGGTCAACATCACCCAGAACCTGAACATGGCGCATCTCTCAGGTCGCTACGCCTTGGCCACGGACCGGTCCCCTTCGGTGCTCGGCATGAGCGGGCACATCGCCTTCGACCTCATGCGCCTCGGACAAGAGCCCGGGGATTTCACTGTATCGCTGCAATTGTTGGACGCTACCGGAACAACCGGGAACGCCATTCCTTTCAGCGGCATGGCCCTGCTCGCCCAAGTGACCGATTCCATAGCCTACACCTTGGACAACTCCGTGGCCGATGGTTCCCTGGTGCGTTTCGTGCTCGCCGTGGACAACGGTGCCTATACCTACCGGGATACGCTCACAAAGGTGGTGGGCACCCCGGATGTGCTCTTCGCGGACGACGGCAGCACGCTGGCCAACTGGCAGAACAGTGATTGGGGGCTGAGCAACACCATCTGGTTCTCCCCGAGCAGCTCCATCACGGACAGTCCGTTCGGCAACTACGATGATGATGCTGTAAGCTCGCTTACCTTGGAAGAAGCACTGGACCTGACCCAGGTATCGACCGCACGACTGAGTTTCATGGCCCGTTGGGAGATCGAACCCGGATACGATCATGCACAGGTGCTGGCATCGGCGGACAACGGCAATTCCTGGACACCCTTGTGCGGCCTTTGGACCAAGCCAGGCTCGCAGTTCCAGGACCCGGGTCGTCCAGTGTACGATGGTGCGCAATTCTCTTGGGTACTGGAGGAAATGGACCTGAACGCCTACGTGGGCGGCACGGTCCTGATCCGTTTCCAACTCGTGTCGGACGGGTTCGAGACACGCGACGGCTTCTATGTGGACGACATCCGGCTGGTGGCGACCAATGCGGACATCACCGCATCCGTGGATGCGAACGATGACATGGACGCCTTCATCATCGCACCCAATCCGGCCAGTGACCATACGCTGATAAGGTACCAGCTGCCGGACGCTACGGGAATTGCTTCATTGGTGGTACGCAACGCCTTGGGCAGTGTGGTACAGGAACATGCGCTGAGCGGGAACGGCAGCGGCTTCGTCCTTGACCTATCGGCCATGGTACCGGGAGCTTACACATGCTCCCTTATGAGCCCAACAGGGACGCTTCGCACCGCGCGGCTGGTGGTCGTGCGGCCTTGACCTTGATGTATATCGCCTTGCAGAAGCACGCAGGCTTAACGTGGATCTTGTGATCATTTGATGTACAGCAGAAGGTGGCATAAGACGAGACTGCGTGCTTTGGGACATCAAACCAGCCCCATGCGCCGATCCCTACCCCTCCTCTTACTGGCCCTTTCAGGCAGCACGCTTTTCGCCCAGTCCGTAGTGCGCGGACCCTACATGCAAACGCCCACCGACAATAGCATGATCGTGATGTGGCGCACGGACGTGAACAGCAGCACGACCGTTTGGTACGGCAACGACCCCGCCGACCTGGACCAGGTGCTTACCATCGCGGACAACGTGCGCGACCACAGCGTAACGATCACCGGACTGCAACCATACACGACCTACTACTACGCCGTTGGCCACGGTAGCACGCAGATCACGGTGCCTTCCACGCAATACCGTTTCCGCACCCACCCGTTGCCCGATACCGAACAGCCCGTGCGTGTTTGGGCGATCGGCGATTTCGGCAAAGGCAACGCCGGACAGATCGCGGTAAAGCAGTCCTACATGGCACACCCCGGTGCGGAGGACACCGACGTGTGGATCTGGTTGGGCGACAATGTCTACGATGATGGTACCGACGCTGAATACCAGAACAAGGTCTTCGGTCTTTCAGGGTTCAGTGATGTATTCAACTGGTTGCCCTTCTACCCGGCACCGGGCAATCATGACTATAATGAAGTTTGGAGCGAAAGCACCTTCCTGGGCATACCCTATTCCAACATCGATCTGGAGGACCATGAAGGTCCCTACTTCGACATGGTGGATGTGCCGGAGCAGGCCGAGGCCGGTGGCTTCCCTTCGCAGCTTGAGGTTTTCTATTCGTTCGACCACGGGAACACCCACTTCCTGTCACTGAACTCCGAGGTGTACGACTTCCTCAACACCTCCGAAGGCATCAACCGGATGAAAGCCTGGATCGAGCAGGACCTCGACCAGAACGACAAGCTTTGGACCATCGCTTACTTCCACCAGCCACCGTACTCCAAGGGCTCGCACGATTCCGATGGTGCCGTTGAACTCGTGATGAAGGCCATGCGTGAGCGCGTGGTCCCTTTGCTGGAGGACTACGACATCGACCTGGTGTTGTGCGGGCACAGCCATGTGTACGAGCGCAGCCACTTGATCCACGGCCACTATGGCAATTCCGGTTCCTTCGATGCGGCCACCATGATGAAGGATGGCAATGGGGGAAGCCTGGCCGATGGCAACCCCTATCGCAAGGACGTACTGCCCACCACGGACGACGGCACCCTGTATGTCGTTTGCGGCAACAGTGGAAGCGGCAACTCCGACGGCTCCATGGATCATCCCGCCATGATCAAGAACTTCAACGGCGATGGTGTTTACGGCTCGTTCTTCCTGGATATCTACAAGAACCGCTTCGATGGCAAATACCTGTTCAGCGACGGTACCATCGGCGACCACTTCACCATCGTGAAGACCAACATGGAAGCCGGTGCGATCAGCGACGGCAACATTTGCGCCGGCGATGCGCTCCCGGTGACCGGTACCCACACCGGTGGGTCCGACGATGTGTTCTACACCTGGATGCCGGGTGCAGCACAAGGTGAAAGCGTACTTCTGGCCCCCGAGGAGACCACTACCTACACCCTGTTGACCACCGACCCGCTGACCGGGCAGGTCGATTCGGCCAGCTTCACCGTAACTGTTACCGAACTCCCGGTGCCGGAGATCACCATGGTGGGCGAAGACCTTGTGGTGGAACCTGGATTCACGTACCAATGGTACCTGGACGGTGTGGCGCTGGTCGGCGAGACGGGGAACACCCTTACCCCCACGGAATACGGCACGTACACCGTGGAACTGATCAACGGCACTTGCAGCACCGTGTCGGACGAGTTCCAACTCTTGTCGACCGGAATCACGGTGCGCTCGAGCAACGGGTTGCGCGTGTTCCCGAACCCGACGGACGACCGCCTGACCGTGGAGATGGAGAACTATCGGGCCAGCACCACCTTGCGATTGGTGGACGCCTGCGGCAAGGCCGTGCTGGAGCAGAGCATGGCCAGTGAGCGCAGCGTGCTGGACCTGGGCTTTCTGACAGCGGGCACCTACGTGCTCTTCGTGGAAGATGGGCAAGGCCCCAAGCGCTACACCACCGTGGTGAAACGCTGATCGAGCGCGACCTGGGACCCTTGTCCCATCAAAAGGAAAGCCCCCAGTTCGGGGGCTTTCTTCGTTCTGGGTGGAGGACCGGGCTTGAACCGGCGACCTTCGGAATCACAATCCGACGCTCTAACCAACTGAGCTACATCCACCACGAGTGTCGACTTTGCAGCCAACGGGCGGCAAATATACTGAGCGGCGGCGAGGAAATGGAACTTGGCACCTGTGCATCTTGGGTCGACCGGCAATTCCGGGTGCTCATTCCGGCATACTTGCCGCACATGGGTTGCAAAAAGGACTACCAATTTCCACCCCGCAAAGCCACGCCGTGATCCCAAGACGGGCTTCAAACGACGTATGCGCCTAATCCGTGATCACCAAGCGCCTGGTCCAACTCTTCCCACCTGCCGTAATGTTGACCAGATAAACACCGGCGCGCAGGCCCGGGAGGTCCAAAACGGCGTTCAACTGCTCACCCTGCGTTGGGAGCACCCGGGCTACCACACGCTTGCCGGTGAGGTCGTAGATGTCCACGTTCACTGTTTCCCCGTTCGCGGCGATCGAGGAAAGGAGTAACGATAATCGATCACCCTTATTGGGGTTGGGCCATAGGAGCAGGTCGTCGATACCTGTGGTAGCGGCACCCAATTGTTGAACGCCTCCCTGCATCAGGATGGGTTCGACAATGGTGATGGTGCAAGGATCGCCACCCCATTGACCAGGCACCTGGCACCAAGTAGCGCCATTGTTCTTACTGATCCGCACATCAACCTGGTAGGTCTTGCCGCTGGTCAACGGGGGGATGCCCGTCCAGTTCAACTGCACGAAGTTCACGTTGCTCGTGATCACTTGGATGTACGATTCGGCGGGCAGCCGGAAGCGGAACTGGTACTTGTTCGCACCTTGCACCCACACGGCGTGGACGAAGTTGCCCGTGCCCCAGAGGCGAGTCTTGTTGCA
>JBIIYD010000107.1:0-9351 GCA_044347005.1 Flavobacteriales bacterium
AAGGAAGGGCTGCGCATCATCATCATCACCGGCGGCAAGTCACAGGGCGTGCAGGACAGTTTCCGGCGGCTGGGTGTTACCGAAGTGTTCATGGCCACCTCGAACAAACTGGAACTCTTCGAGCGCCTGGTCGCCGAAGGACTGGACCCTGCGACCGCGGCCTACATGGGCGACGATATCCCCGACCTGCGCGTGATGCAGCGGGTAGCCTTTCCCTGCACACCCAGCGACGGTGCCGAGGAAGCGAAGGCGATCAGTGCGTACATCAGCCGCTACCCCGGCGGCGGCGGATGCGTGCGTGACCTGCTGGAACAGGTGATGAAGGTGCAGGGAAAATGGATGAACGACGGTGCTCATACATGGTGAATGAAGGAGTGTCACGTGGCGGGTTTTCCAGTTTGCAAGTCAGAAGCCCGACACCTGAACAGATAACCCATAAGCCAAGGACCTTACCCACTTGCCAAACCGCCACTCGCCACTAACCCAATGCTCTCCTTCCTCCGCCTCAC
This sequence comes from Flavobacteriales bacterium, assembly GCA_044347005.1. Taxonomy (GTDB): domain Bacteria; phylum Bacteroidota; class Bacteroidia; order Flavobacteriales_F; family PHOS-HE28; genus PHOS-HE28. The sequence continues at coordinate 510 of JBIIYD010000107.1, forward strand.
CCGCCCCGTGAACCTGCTCATCATCGCATTGACGATGGTGGCCATGCGCTATGGCGTGATCGCGGGCAACATGGAGCGCGGCGTACAACAGTTCCTCGTGGCCTTGGAAGGCACCGTCGACCGTGCCGACCTCGTACTGCCCGAGGGCTTCGGCCCCCAGCTTTCCCTGCTGCATTTCGTGCTGCTGGTGCTGAGCACGGTGCTGATCGCGGCGGGTGGCAACGTGATCAACGACTACTTCGACACCCGGATCGACCGCATCAACAAACCCGGCGAAGTGATCGTGGGGCGCAGTGTGAAACGCAGGGTGGCCATGACCGGACACTTTGTGCTGAGCGGGCTGGGCCTGCTGTTGGGCGCCTTTGTCGCATGGCGTTCGGGCATGCTCAAGTGGGCCCTGATCCCGGCCTTCGCCATCGGAGCCTTGTGGTTCTACAGCACCACGTTCAAACGGCGATTCATGATCGGCAACGGATTGGTGGCCACCCTTGCAGCGTTGGTGCCATTGACCGTGGGCCTGTACGAGATCCCCTTGCTCAAGAAAGCCTTCGCCGCGCAACAGCAGATCGTGCAATTGCCGGATGGCCAGCTTTTCGAAATGGAACCCGCGTTCCAGGAACTCTGGGCATGGATCCTCGCCTACACCGCCTTCGCCTTCCTGAGCACCCTCGTGCGCGAGTTGCAGAAGGACATGGCCGATGTGAAGGGCGATGCCGCCGAAGGTTGCCGGACCGTGCCGATCGTCTGGGGCATGGGCTGGGCAAAGGGCCTGAGCCTGGTGTACATCGGCCTGTTGGTCTTGGGGGCGCTCACCATCCGATCGACGCTGCTGCGCGATGAGCTTTCCTTCTGGTACATCGGCGTGGGTATCGTGGCTCCCTTGCTTCTTTCGGCGGGTTTCACCTACAACGCCCAGGAGCGCCACGAGCATGTGCGGGCCGGCCTGTTGATGAAGCTTGCCATGGTGATGGCCGTGTCCTACGCGATGTTCCTCCGTTACACGCTCTGATCCGGCATGTCCTTCCCGCCCCTCTTTCCCTGGCGCATGGTGCTGGCTTCGGCCTCACCACGCCGCAGGCAGCTCTTGCAAGGCTTGGACATTCCGGTGGAGATCACCCGGGTGGACATCGATGAGACACCACCGCCCGGAATGCCCGTGGCATCCGTGGCCGAACACCTTGCGAGGTGCAAGGCCGAAGCCTGGACCGGCACATTGGCCCCGGACCAGGTGCTGATCACGGCCGACACCACCGTACTGCTCGACCAAGCTGCCGGCGCTGAGCCCTTGTTGCTGAACAAGCCGGAGAACGATGCGGATGCGTGCCGGATGCTGGCCCTGCTTTCGGGCCGGACACACCGCGTGATCACCGGGGTGTGCCTGCGCACCGCCAGGGGCATCGATTCCTTCGCCGATGTGGCACACGTCACCTTCTGCAAGTTGGACCCCGAAGAGATACGCTACTACGTGGCGCAACATGCACCGCTGGACAAGGCCGGAGCATACGGCGTTCAGGATTGGATCGGCTACGTGGCCGTGGAACGCTTGGAGGGCAGCTTCTACACGGTAATGGGCCTGCCCATGCACCGCGTATACCAAGCGCTGAAAAGCCTGCCCGTCCCCTCCATCGCTTGATCCCTTACCTTCATCGCTGAACATCAGGCGCATGGTCACACCATCCATTTTCCGCACTGGAGCTGCCTTACTGGCGCTACACCTCGGATCCCTGCTTCAAGCACAGTCGAACGAACCCTTCACCCAAAGTACCCCGCCACCGGGCAAGATGTACCTGACCAGCGGGAGTGAATGGATCTTCACGGCTCCCATCCTCGACGTGAACGGCAGCGATCAAGGAGCGATCATCCGCTTCGCACCGGTCCTCAACGTGCAGGGTCTGGCGAACTACGACTTCAGCGATCATGCCGGGGTGTTCTTCGGACTGTCCATGCGCAACCTCGGGTTCATCTACCAGGACACGGCCAATGTGCGCTACAAGTACCGCACCTACAACGTGGGCCTGCCGCTCGGTTTCAAACTGGGGCGCATGCACCGAACGCTCTTCTTCGCCGGATACGAGATCGAGCTGCCGTTCAACTACAAGGAGAAACGCTTCGAGAACGAACGCAAGGAGGACAAGTTCGTCGTGTGGTTCAGCGACCGCACCGAACCCTTCTTCCAGTCGGTGTTCTTCGGTATGCAAGCGCCGGGCGGTAGCACGCTCACCATCCGCTACTACCTCAGCAACTTCCACAACACGGACTATGTTGCCCGCAAGGACAATGTGGATACGAAACCCTACGACGGTCTCAACAGCAACATCCTCAGCGTTTCACTGGGCTTCGGCCTCTTCAACGGAGAGACGTGGGACTTCCAGACGCCGGGCGAGCGGAACGTGGACGCGAGGCGATAGGGCGGCGATCGAGAGGCCCTCAGAGGCCCCATGCTTCATTTCAGCAGCGTCACACAGCCTTTCGCCTCGCGCACAACACCATCCCGGTCCTTCAATCGCACTGTCCAAGGATAGACTCCCGTGGGTAGTGCGGCACCGTCGAGCGTGCCGTCCCAACCACTTCCCAGTCGATCGCCGCTGTGCACCAGCTGGCCCCATCGGTCGAACACCAGCAACTCGAAGAGGTCGGTGGTCGACAGGGAGGTGACGACAAGGAACTCATCGTTGTAGCCATCGCCGTTCGGGGTGAAGGAATTGGGCACCCACAGGACAAAGGCATCTTCCACGCACACCGCGCGTTCGGCGCTGTCCTCGCAGCCCAAGGCATTGCGCACCACGAGCGTGACCGGGAAACAGCCCACGGAGGAATAGGTGTACACCGGATCCGTTTCGGTGCTTGTTCCACCAGTACCATCACCAAAGGACCATGACCATGAATCGGCATTGGCGGCTGCGGAACGGAACTGGAAGACCGGGTCATCGATGGTGGCGATCGGCGGTACCGCGAAAAACTCCGACACCGGCGAGGCCACTGCGGTGACCGCATCCAACAGCGTACTGCTGCCGGTGCATCCCGCTGGATCGGTGGCCGTAAGCGTTACGGAATAGGTGCCGCCTTCCATGTAGCAATGGGTCGCTGCGGGAGCTTCGGTCGCCGTGCCGCCATCGCCGAACTGCCACAGGACCGTGGCACCGGCCGGGATGTCCGTTGCATTGAAGGCCGTGCAATGCGGGGTACAGCCGATCGCTGCGTCCACTTTGAACGCGGGCGTTACCGTGGCGTTCACGGTAATGGTGACCGATGCCGGGGCGGTCTGGCAGCCGTTCGCATCGGTCGCGGCCACCGTGTACACCGTGGTCTGCCCAGGGCTCACCACCGGGCCACCGGGTTGCCAATCGTAGGTGTAGGGCGCCGTCCCCCCTTCAGCCGTTGCCGCAAGGGTCACGCTTTGTCCGGCGCAGATCGAAGCATCGCTCGGTGGTGGCAGGACCAAGGGCAGGGGGCCACCCACAATGGCCGTGGCGGCGGTGGAACAGCCGAGCGCATCGGTGATGGTACAGGTATAGGTCCCTTCCGCAAGGTCGATGGCGGTGGCGGCATCACCACCGGTCGGGCTCCATAAGTAGTTGAAGTCCGGGGTGCCGCCAGTTAGCGCAACGGTGGCGCTTCCATCCGCGCTGCCCGAGCAGGAAACCGGAGTGCTTGCTGCCGAGGCAATGAGGGGATCACCCTGTTGGTCCAACACGAATTCCTCCTGAAAGCCACAGACGCCCATGCCACCCACCGTGACCGTGTAGGTTCCCGGGCCGATACCGCTGAGCGACGAAGCCGTCGAACCGCCCGGGGCCCAGACATAGGTGAGCCCGGGTGGCGCATTCGGCAACACCACGGAAATACTCCCGTTGGCATTGGAGCAGGTGGGCTGTTCCACCACGAATTCGGGCTCCGCGATGTAGATGGTCCGGGTGGTGGTGGACGGTGCATTGCACGGGCCGGTGACGGTAAGCGAAACGGTGTAAGTGCCACCCGCTGCGTAGGTGTGGCCGGGCGCCTGGCCGCTCGCCGTGTTGGATGCACCTGACGCCGGGTCGCCGAAATCCCACTGCCACTGCGAAGGGCACAAGGTGCTGGCGTCCTGGAACTCGACGGTGCTTCCGTTGCAGGCGAATACGAAGTCGGCGTCGTTGGCAGGTGCTTCGCCGATGAAGACATCGTCCACGGCCGCACCGTCGAAATTGTTGCAGATGGTGCCCGCCCCGAAGATGAAGCGGAATTTCACGCTGCTTTCACCCGCCAAGGCCGAAAGGCATTGCGAAGCGGTCACCCACCCTGCACTCCCTCCTCCCCCGCCGCAGTTGCCGCTTGTAGCACCGATGCGACCGGACCAGCCCTGTTTGGGTTGCGCCTGGTTGAGGCCTACGATGTTGGGCGAATTGAACCAATTGGTGTTGAGGCAATCCGTTGGACCGGTGGCGCTGCCCAGGTTCGTCCATGTGGCCCCTTCGTCCAGGGAGTACTGGAAGCCCAGCCCATCATAGGCCCGCTCGGTCTCCCAGAACAGCTTGAACGAGATCCACGGGTACTGCAACGCACTCAGGTCGAAGCATGGACTTTCCAACCAGCTCTGCTGACCGTTGTTGTAGAAGGTCGCCAACAGACCGCCGACGCACCAGGAACGGGTGCCGCCGCCAGGCGTGGAGATGGTCGGCTTCACCGGCGTGCCCCAGGCCCAGTCCGATGCGGTGCCACCGGCCGTCCATGCAGGGCCGGCCTCGAATCCCTCGTTGTAGGGGAAGGTGCTGATGACCGGTCCGCATTGCGACATAGCCTGAGCTGCCGACAGCAGGGCCGCTGCCGTCACCGAACCCATCACCGCTATCCTTCCAAGGGAGCTCATCCGTGCGTTCCGAAGTGTAACAGCAGGGTCATCGTGAGGTTCGACCGATGGCCCGCGGTGCTGCAAAGGTCATGCTTTCCACCACGAGGGGCCAGCCGCGTCATGCAGCCATCAGCGCAATAGGGTGATGGTCCCGCTCAGGTCGTAGCGCCCGCCATCACTGCCGCTGGCCTTGAGCACATAGAAGTAGGTGCCTTCGGACAAAACCTCACCCGCAGCACTGCGTCCGTCCCAAACCTCGTCCGCCCGTTCGAGAACGTTCACCACCTGGCCCCAACGGTTCAGGATCGTCATGTCCAAGCCGAGTATGCCGGTCGTGGTCACTTGGAAGCGGTCGTTCAGCCCATCGCCATTGGGGCTGAAGACGTTGGGCACCAGCACGGAACTGGGCTCGGTAGTCGCTTCGTACACGGTGATCACCACGGTTCCCGTTGAGCCGCACTCGCCGTCCGTGGCTACCAGCACCACCACGTATACGCCGGGCTGCTCATACACATGCGTAGGACTGAACTCGGTGGTCGTGGTGCCATCGCCAAGGTCCCAGGAGAACTGCGCTGTGGAAGGCTGCGATGTGTTGTTGAACACCACCTCCAAGGGCGGCGGTCCGGCCACGATGCTCGCCTGGATGTTGGCGCTCACGGGTGAGGCTTGCACATCGACGGATGCCGTGGATGTGCCGCACGCGTTGGTCCCAGTGACCGTGTAAGTACCTGAAGCAGTGGCCGTGATGGTGGCGGTCGTGGCACCGGTGTTCCACACGTAGCTGGTCGCACCCGACGCGGTGAGCACCGCTTGCGGACAGAGGAAGGGGGATCCCGAAATGGCCAGATCGGGAAGGGTGCCGAATTCCACGGTGACCGATGCGCTGCCTGTTCCGCAGGCATTCGTGCCGGTAACGCTCACCGTGCCCGGCGCCGAAACCGTGATGGACGCTCCGCTCACGCCGTTGCTCCAGATGTAGCTATCGGCACCGGACGCAGTAAGAACGGTGGACGTTCCTGCGCAGGGCGCCGTATCGCCGGAAATGAAGACCGAAGGACCTGCCGCAGCGGATACCGTGACGCTGGCATCGGCCTGACCACAGGCGTTGGTGCCTGTCACCGTGTAGGTACCGGGCGCCATAGCGTTGAACGTTGCCGTTGTGGCGCCACTGTTCCATACGTAGCTATCGGCGCCGGTCGCTGTCAGCAGCACATCTTCACCCGGGCACAGGGCCAAGGGACCATCGGCCACGATGCTCACAATGGGGGCGTTTCCCGTAGGCAGGTCCACCGTGGCACAGACCGGATCGGCACAGCCGCCGAAAGCACAGAACGTCAACGCCACCGGATCAAGGTCCGAAGGCCCCGGTGTGTATGTCGTAGCATTCGCGGTCGGGTTGCTGAACACACCGCTGCCTCCGCTCCAAAGCACGGAATCGGTCGCTCCGGACGGAACACCCAAGAGCTGCACGGTGCCGCCATCGCAGAGGTCGCCGGTCACTTCGATGCTGACGTTCACCGGGACGAAGGGTGCCTGGCAACCGAGGTTGATGTAGGACGCCTGGGGCGGGCCGGGCCAGGTGAACACCGCCGTGGCACCATCGTTCTGCGCTGAATTGCCTCCGTAGGAACCGAGCACATTGGTCAGCAACGAGCGGTCGTAGGTAACGGTATCGCCGCAGTTGGTGGGCAGGTAGGTCATTACGAGCGTCCTGAAGCTGGGCGCGCTGGAAGGAGTGGGAGAAACCGTTCCTCCGTTGGTATGGTTGCCGAAATGCCCGGCGGTATTGCCTTGTGCTTGGAACACCAGGTACAGCGTATCACCTAGCGCGGTGAAGGGGTTCGCCTGGGTACACATGTCGGTACTGGTGACCATGAGCACTTGGCTGCCGGCCGGGATCACACCACCGGGTGGCTCCAACAGCAGGCCACAACTTTCGATGGTGGCGTTCAAGGTGGCGGTAAGCGCCGCCGTGGTCCCGTTCTGCTCCAGCCCTCGCCAGCTGTTGTTGGGCCAATCGGCACTGATATCGGCCAATGCGATGGGGTCCGGTCCGATCCGGAAACGCACCATTTCGTTCTGGCCTTCCTGGCTGCCGGGACAGTCGGTGGACGAGATGCAGGCATCCACCAGGATACTCTCGATCTCGAAGCACTTCGTGGGCACCTGAGCCCTTGCTTCCAAGCCCCAGGCCATGAGCAGAACGCACGTGGCGGAGGACTTCAGGAAGGAATATTTCATAGGGGTCGAATGTGCGTACAAAGGTCGACGTCGATCACGGCGCACGCGTTGCCTTTGTATCAACGTGGTGTCAAGAATGCCGCAGGAGCTTCACGAAACGCTCAATTCAACATGCTGCTCTCTGCCCAGAAGAAGCATCGCTCGGGATGATCCAGCGCATGACCCAACGGCTCGCGGTATTCCGCTTGGAAGCGCATGGAAAGCTCTTCGAAACCGCGATCATCCTGTTCCCAAGCATTGTGGAAACCGATTACAAGACTGAACACGATGGAACGCAAGGCCGCCGGCATGGGGCAAAACTACACTGAGATGGACCACCCCTTGCTGCCATGGTCTGGTCACTCGTACCGATGCAAGATGTTGGTGTGGGCTTGCAGCCGCCGATCACTGCGCCTTCGCCCGCTCCCAGTACACGTCCATCTCGGCCAGGGTCATGCTACCGAAGGCCTTGCCGTCCTTGCGGGACTCGCGTTCCAGGAACTGGAAACGCTGGATGAATTTGCGGTTGGTCCGTTCAAGCGCTTCGTCCGGGTCGATGTTGAGGAAACGCGCATAGTTGACGATGCTGAACAGCACATCGCCCACCTCCTCGGCCTGTTTCGTGGAGCCTGCGTCCACTTCGGCCTTCAGCTCGCCCAATTCCTCGTGCACCTTTTCCCAAACCTGTTCCTTGTTGTCCCAATCGAATCCCACCCCGCGTGCCTTGTCCTGGATCCGAATGGCCTTTACCATGCTGGGCAGCCCGCGTGGCACGCCTTCCAATACACTGATACTGTTGGCATCCCCACCTACCAGACCAGCGCTGGCCTTCTCTTCCAGCTTGATGCGCTCCCAATTGGCCTTCACCTCTTCTTCGTCCTTCACGGTCACATCGCCGTAGATGTGCGGGTGACGGTGGATCAGCTTTTCGCAGATGCCGTTGAGCACATCGGTGATGTCGAACGCTCCCTTCTCCTTGCCGATGCGGGCGTAGAACACCATGTGCAGGAGCAGGTCGCCCAGCTCCTTCTTCACCTCGTTGAGGTCGTCGCGCAGGATGGCATCGCCCAGCTCGTAGGTCTCCTCGATCGTCAGCGGACGCAAGGTTTCCATGGTCTGTTTGCGGTCCCAAGGGCACTGTTCACGCAGTTCGTCCATGATGGTGAGCAGGCGAAGGAAGGCGGTAGCGCGCGGGTCCATGGGATCGGGTGAGGGAATGATGGGCAAAGGTGGCGATGCTGCAGCGATGCGGACCCGGCGGTGCTGAAGTCGAGGGATAACGCGCTGAACAGCAAGTGGTTCATATCACGACAGGGCAACGTTCCGGCAATGCCCAAAAGATCTACTTTTGCGCCTCGCTGGAAGGGCCCTACCGGTCGCTGGCACACGAACGCATGAGCAAGAAGGAGAACCTCGAAGGCCAGGACGTGAACCTGGGTGAAGTGTACACCCGCACCGAACTGTTCCTGGAACAGCACAAGAATTCCATCGTCATCGGAGTGGTGGGCCTGGTGGTGGTCGTGGGCGGATTGCTGGGCTACAAGAAGTTCATTGCCGAACCCAAGGCCAAGGAAGCCAGCGAACTGATCTGGAAGGCGGAATACTACTTCGAGATCGACTCCCTGGACCGCGCGCTCAATGGCGATGACCAGTGGCCCGGTTTCTACACCGTGGCCAGCGACTACAGCAGCACACCCAGCGGCAAGCTCGCCAACTTCTACATCGGGTCCATCCTGATGGAGAAGGGCGACTACCAAGGAGCCATTGACCATTACAACAAGGCCGATGTGGACG
>JBIIYD010000328.1:0-2708 GCA_044347005.1 Flavobacteriales bacterium
AACGGCCCATTCGCCGACCTGCCCAACCTGCTGCGTCGTGTGATCATCGGCATTGAACAGGCACGCATCCTCATCCGCGTTGGGGCACTGCGGTTCACCGGGAAGAGCAAACCTCGACTGCTGTGGGACCTCACGCTGCTGCATCCCGGATCGAAGGTCACCGAGCGTGGACCCGACCTCTTCATCACCACAGCACCCGAGATGAAGCTCCCCGATCTGCAGCACTTCGACCTGGCCGACGCCTACGATGAACTGGAGCTGCTCGGGTTCCCGTTGTGCGATCCGTTCCTATTGGTGGAATGTGGATCAGAAGATCGGATCACCGATACGGATCGGGGCAGAAGATCGGATGATGGAAATGCGACCACGTCACAGTTCACACCGAACACTTCACACTTCACACCTCCTGCGATATCGGCCCGCGACATGCCCCGCTACATAGGCAAACGTGTTTCGGTGCTCGGCTACGTGGTGCACGTGAAGCCCACCCGGACCGGCACCGGCGAACGCATGAGCTTCGGCAGTTTCATCGATCCGGCCGGCCACTTTTGGGACAGCACGCAATTCCCTTCCGTGGAAGCGAGGTACCCCTTCCACGGTCGTGGCGTATACCGGCTGGTCGGCAAGGTGGAGGAAGAATTCGGACACTGCTCCCTGAGCGTGGAGCGGGTGGAGAAACTGCCTTGGAAGCCGGACCCCCGGTATGGAAAAAGATGACCGCCCCCTGCCCGCACCACAGCGCTGGCAGCCATTACGACCGTCTATTCCACATCCACCCACCACTGCTCGCTCAAACTCATGTCCGGACCATTGACGATGCGCCCGATACGCGGTGTGAGCAAGGGCACCCCAAGTTCCAAAGCCTTGGCGGAAAGGCGCTCGACAGGCTCCTTCCAGGGGTGCATGGCAAGGCTGAACTTGCCCCAATGTATCGGCATCAGCACTTTAGCATTCAGGCCCTGTGCCGCTTGTGCGGTTTCCTCGGGGCACATGTGGATCTCCGCCCATTTATCGTTGTAGGCGCCACACTCCAATAGTACCAGGTCGAAGGGACCGAAGCGCTCACCTACCTCATTGAAGGTGGGCGAATAGCCGGAATCAGCACCGAAGTAGACCTTTTTCAAGCGACCCTCGATCACCCATGAGCCCCAAAGCGTACTGAAGCGGTTGGTCATGCCACGACCCGTGAAGTGCCGCGATGGTGCAAGTGTCAAACGGACACCGTCGACCCCGACACCATCCCACCAATCATGCTCGCTGATACGTTCCGCAGGAACACCCCAGTGTTCCAAGTGAACACCGGTGCCCAAGGGCATCACCCAACGGGGCACCATGTCCTTCAATTGCAATACCGTCCCATGGTCCAGGTGGTCGTAGTGGTCGTGCGAGAGCAACACGACATCCACCTTGGGCAGCATATCAACGGTCATGTGCTGCCTGTAGTCGAAACGCTTCGGTCCCATGAAGGAGAAGGTCGATGCACGTTGACCAAAGACCGGATCGCAGAGGAAGGTGACGCCATCCACCTTGATCAGCACCGATGAATGTCCGAACCAGGCCGTCGCAATGGACGTGTCGGGGACAGCTTCCCAGGCTTCTCGATCGAAGGGGACGGTGGGGATCGTGTCCTTGGGCTCCCGCCCCTCCCCTCCTTTCATGAACTCCCACATCACCTTTGCCATGTCGCCCACGGACATGTCCATGTTGGTCTCGACCACGTTGTGGAACTTGCCATCGCGGTAGTTGGGTGAGGCTTGGATGCGCGCAAGCCTTTCACCCCCCGGGTCACTGCCAACGATCGGTGCGAAGCGGAAGTAAAGCAGGACAGCAATGCCCAGTGCCACGATAGCGACCAAGAATATCCAAAGGAACATGCGAAAGATCTTCAATGAAAGAGCAGGAAAGGTGCGGTACAAAGGTCCGCTCCTTCCCTGCTCGATCAACGGCCATATGGACCATCGGGCGACCGTTCGTGGAATGCTCACCGATACTTCACCGCACCTTGCGCGATCAGTTGCTCGATGTCATTGTTCACGCTCAGTATAAGCAAGGACGTGGCCGTGCAGAACACCGGACTGGTGATGCAGTGGTGACCCTGCCAGCTTCCGTCGTTGTTCTGGATCGCGAGTAGCCGATCGGTGGTGGCGCCGTACCAGTTGCGCCAGCCGTTGTCCTTGGCAATGATCATCGACTCGCCGGTCTGCAGGAAACTGAGGAACTCCTCCCCTCCATTGTTGCCGAAGCCGCTCAGGACACGCTCGTCCTGTGCTTGTTGTTTGGCAGCATTGTACACCTGGTACGCCGCATTCAGGCGTTCTGCTTCGGACCGCGAGATCCCGGAATCCTCCAGATTATCAACGGTGACAGGAGCCGTTTCCGAAAGCTTTCCATCCTTCCTGGCCCGTGCCACCTTTTCCTCGGCTTCGCGCGCCTCGACCGCGCTGTTGCGCGTGCTGCCGCTTACCGCATACAGGGTGATCCCTGCAGCGCGATCGGTGGCCACGGACCCCTTCTCGGCATCGAAGTTCCCCTTGTTGTAATCACGGGCCTGCTGAAGCGCCCGATCGTCGACGACCGCACCCTGGGCCTTTGCCGATTCCAAGGCGCTCGCAGCGAAGGAGCTTTGCAGAACACCGGCCCAACCATCACCCTTGGTGCTACCATCGCTGTTCTGCGCCCGTTGAAGGATCCCCGTGCAAATGTTCATC
>JBIIYD010000108.1:0-9315 GCA_044347005.1 Flavobacteriales bacterium
CGACACGAAGCGTTCGCCATCCCAGGTCAGGGTGTCCATCCCACCATCGCCATGAAGGTCCAGCGTGAGGTGATCGCCTTGAAGACGGTAGGCGACAACTTCGGGGTCACCGAGGTAGAGGCTGTCGGCATCGATCAGCTTCGGGTCCACTGGCATGGACCAACCCCATTGTCCGGAGCGGATGGCCACGCTGTCCACGCTCACGAAGGTCCAGTCCTCGTGGTAGTGGTAGTAACTGGCGGCCCAGGTAGTGCCAGGGAGGATGGGCAGCCGGGCCGGGGGTGTGGCCAAAAGCAGAGAAAGACCGAGCATGGAAATGGAAAGTGCAGGCCCCATGCCCCCAAGGTAATCCACTGACCTTCAGCTGGGTCACACATCCCCCGGAACCGGTACCTTCGCAGCCCTTCCGGCATGCGTCCATGGGCACATGGGCACATGCGCAAATGCGCACATGGACTATTCCGCACACCCCACCGCCGTTGTGGACGAGGGCTGCACCATCGGTGCGGGCACCCGGATCTGGCACTTCAGCCACATCATGCCGGGCTGTACCATCGGGGAGCAGTGCAACATCGGCCAGAACGTGGTGGTGAGCCCCGGCGTGAAGCTGGGCAACAACGTGAAGGTGCAGAACAACGTGAGCATCTACACCGGCGTGGAATGCGAGGACGATGTGTTCCTTGGCCCCAGCATGGTGTTCACCAATGTGATCAACCCGCGCAGTGCGGTCGCCCGCCGCGACCAATACCTGCGCACCCTGGTGAAGCAGGGCGCCTCGATCGGCGCCAACGCCACCATCGTCTGCGGGCACGACATCGGCCGTTTCGCCTTCATCGGAGCGGGGGCCGTGGTCACCAAGGAAGTTCCCGACTTCGCTTTGGTGGTAGGCAATCCCGCACGGCAGACCGGTTGGATGAGCGAGTACGGCCACAAACTGAAGTTCAATGAGGCCGATGAGGCCACTTGTCCGGAAAGCGGACAGCGATACATGCTTTCAAAAGGCAAGGTCACACGCATAACCTGAGCATGGCGCTACCTGCAGAACAAAAGATCAAGTTCGCCGTCGTCGGCTGCGGCCACATCGGTAAGCGTCACGCGGAAATGGTGAGCCGCCATTCCGAAGGGGAGTTGGTGGCACTCTGCGACATCAGGCCTGCCAGCGAGTTGGGTGTGGACCACCTGAACGTTCCGGTGTTTCCGGACATGGACAGCATGCTGAAGGAGGTCCCGGGCATCGAAGTGGTCAACATCTGCACACCGAACGGCCTGCACGGCAAACAGAGCATCAAGGCGCTTGAACACCGCAAGCACGTTGTGGTGGAAAAGCCGATGGCACTTACGAAGGCGGATTGCGAAGCGGTCATCTACAAGGCCTTGCAGGCACACCGTACCGTATTCTGCGTGATGCAGAACCGCTTCAGCCCACCCAGCCAGTGGCTCAAGAACATCGTCGAGAACGGCACGCTTGGCGAGATCCACATGGTGCAGGTGAACTGCTACTGGAACCGCGATGCCCGCTACTACAAGCCGGGCGGCTGGAAGGGCACGTCCGACCTCGATGGCGGAACGCTGTTCACCCAGTTCAGCCACTTCATCGACATCATGTACTGGCTCTTCGGCGACATCACCGACATCCAGGGCAAGTTCGCCGATTTCAACCACAAGGACCTCACCGTGTTCGAGGACAGCGGTCTGGTGAATTTCCGCTTCCTGAACGGCGGCATGGGTTGCCTGAACTACAGCACCGCCGTCTGGGACCGCAACCTGGAAAGCAGTATGACCATCATCGGCTCCAAAGGGAGCGTGAAGGTGGGCGGGCAATACATGGACCAGGTGGAATATTGTCACATCGATGGTTATACGATGCCCGAGCTGGCACCCACCAACGCGGCCAACGACTACGGCCATTACAAGGGCAGCGCCAACAACCATGGTTACATCATCGACAACGTCGTCGATACACTGAAAGGCAGAACGACCCTTACCACCAATGCGCTCGAGGGCCTGAAGGTGGTGGAGATCATTGAACGCATTTACCAGAAGAGGAATGAGCAGTCTGTATGATAGGCTCCTGAAGAAGGAGGCGAAACTCGCCGTCATCGGCCTCGGCTATGTCGGACTTCCCATAGCGCTTGCGTTTGCGCGCAGGATCAAGGTCGTGGGCTTCGACATCAACCAGCAGCGGGTCGACATGATGCGCCGCAACGAGGACCCCAGCGACGAATTGGAAGCTTCGGACTTCGAAGGGTGCGACATCCATTTCACCGCCGACCTTGCCGACCTGAAGGACGTGGAGTTCTTCATCGTGGCAGTGCCTACACCCATCGACCAGCAGAACATCCCGGACCTGGGCCCTTTGCTGGGTGCCACGCGCACCGTGGGCCAGGTGCTCAAGAAGGGCGACTATGTGGTGTACGAGAGCACCGTATACCCCGGCTGCACGGAAGAGGATTGTGTGCCCCTGCTGGAACGCCTGAGCAACCTGAAGTTCGTGGAGGATTTCAAGGTGGGTTACAGCCCTGAGCGCATCAATCCGGGCGACAAGGAGCACACCTTGAGCAGCATCGTGAAGGTGAGCAGCGGTTGCGACCCCGACAGCGCCGAGCTGATCGCCAAGGTGTACGAACTGGTGGTGAAGGCCGGGGTACACCGAGCCGCCAGCATCAAGGTGGCCGAGGCCGCGAAGATCATCGAGAACACCCAGCGCGACGTGAACATCGCCTTGATCAACGAGCTCTCGATCATCTTCAACCGCATGGGCATCAACACATACGACGTGTTGGAAGCGGCGGGCACCAAGTGGAACTTTCTCAAGTTCCAGCCAGGCCTCGTGGGAGGCCACTGCATCGGCGTGGATCCCTACTACCTCGTTTATAAGGCGAAGGAACTCGGCTACCACGCGCAGATCATCGATGCCGGCCGTTTCGTGAACGACAGCATGGGCGGCTACGTGGCCAAGCAGACGGTGAAGAAGGTGATCGCCAGCGGCACCAACCCAGCCGATGCGCGTGTGCTGGTGATGGGCGCCACCTTCAAGGAGAACGTTACCGACATCCGCAACAGCAAGGTGGCCGATGTGGTCAATGAACTGAAGAGCTTCAGCTGCCATGTGGATGTGACCGACCCCCACGCCGACGCGGCCGAGGTGAAGCACGAATACGGCTACGAACTGGTGCCCGAGATGAAAGGCCCTTACGACGCCATCGTTGTGGCCGTGAACCACTCGGAATATGCGGACAAGGACGAGGCTTGGTTCAAGAGCATGCTGAAGCCGAAGGGGGTGTTGGTGGACCTGAAGGGCGTGTTCCGGACGAAGATCAAGGAGCTTACTTACTGGAGCCTGTGAATCAAGAACGCAACATCCTCATCACCGGCGGCGCCGGCTTCATCGGCAGCCACGTGGTGCGTCGCTTCGTTACGAAGTACCCGCAGTACCGCATCATCAACCTCGATGCGCTCACCTACGCGGGCAACCTGGAGAACCTGCGCGATATCGAGAACGCGCCCAACTACACCTTCCTGAAGGCCGATATCTGCGATGCGGAGGCTGTAGCTAAGGTGTTCAAGGAATACGCGATCGACGGCGTCCTGCACCTCGCCGCCGAAAGCCACGTGGATCGCAGCATCACCGATCCGCTATCGTTCGTGCGCACCAACGTGTTCGGCACTGTCACGCTGCTCAATGTTGCGAAAGATGCATGGAAAGGCAACTTCGAGGGCAAGCGATTCTACCACGTGAGCACGGATGAGGTCTATGGCTCACTCCACGACGACAGCCTCTTCCTGGAGACTACGCCCTACGATCCACAAAGCCCGTACAGCGCCAGCAAAGCCGCCAGCGATCACTTTGTGCGCGCCTACGGCAATACCTATAAGCTGCCCTTCGTGATCAGCAACTGTAGCAACAACTACGGCAGCCACCATTTCCCTGAGAAGTTGATCCCGCTCATGATCAACAACATCCGCAACAACAAGCCGCTGCCCGTGTACGGCAAGGGCGAGAACGTGCGTGATTGGTTATGGGTGGAGGATCACGCTGCCGCGATCGACACCATTTTCCACACCGGCACGAACGGCGAGACCTACAACATCGGCGGGCACAACGAGTGGAAGAACATCGATCTCGTACACCTGCTGTGCGGCATCATGGACCGCAAGCTGGGCCGTGCGGAGGGCGAGAGCGCCAAGCTGATCACCTACGTCACCGACCGGGCCGGGCACGACCTGCGTTACGCCATCGATGCAGGCAAGATCGAGCGCGATCTGGGATGGAAGCCAAGCATCACCTTCGAAGTGGGACTGGAGCGCACCGTGGAGTGGTACCTCGCCAACACCGAATGGCTGGACCATGTGACCAGCGGCGCCTACCAGAAGTACTACGCCGAGCATTACACAGGATGATGAGCACAATGGAAGAGTGAAAGGGTGCAATTCCCTCGCACTCGCATTCTCTCGCACCTTTGTACCGTAATGGGCATCTTCAGCAGCATCTTCGGGAAGAAACAGCCGGACCTCGGTCCAGCCGACCTCAGCGTCCTGGGCTGCGACGTGCATTCGCATTTCATCCCCGGTATCGACGACGGTGCGCAGACCCTGGAGCAGAGCATCGAGCTGCTGACCAGCATGGCCCAGCTGGGTTATCGCAAGGTGATCACCACCCCGCACAGCATGGCCGATGGCTACAAGAACAGCCCGGAGATCATCCTGGGTGGTTTGGAGAAACTTCGGGCAGGGGTGCGCAGTGCCGGGATCAACATCGAAGTGGACGCCGCTGCGGAGTATTACCTGGACCACGCTTTGGAAGAGCAGGTCAACGCTGGCACGGTGCTCACCTTCGGCAACAAGCTCTTGCTGTTCGAACTGCCCTTCATCGGAGAACCGGCCATGCTGCGCCAGGTGGTCTTCCAGATGCAGACCCAAGGCTACCGGCCCGTGCTGGCACACCCCGAGCGCTACAGCTTCTGGTACACCGACTTCAACAAGTTCGTGGAACTGAAGGACCGTGGTGTCCTCTTCCAACTGAACCTCGTGGCCCTCTCCGGCGCCTACGGCCCGCAAGCCAAGCAGTTGGCGGAGCGCATGATCGACGCGGGCTACTACGAGCTGCTCGGCAGCGACTGCCACAACATGAACCATGTGCAGGCCATTCAGAACACGCTCACGCGGCCCTACCTGCACAAGCTGATCGGTAGTGGGAAACTGTTGAACAGCACCCTCTAAGCACTCACACGAATCGCTTCTGATCCGGCAGGTACACGCACACCAGCCCGATCAAGGGCAGGAAGGAACAGACCGTGAACACGGTGTAGATGCTCGTGGCATCCGCCAAGCGGCCGAGCACTGCGGAGCCAACGCCAGCCATTCCGAAGGCGAATCCGAAGAACAGCCCGGAGACCAGTCCCACCCGGCCGGGGATCATCAGCTGTGCATAGACCAGGATCGCGGAGAAGGCCGATGCCAGGATGAAGCCTGCACTGGCTGCCAACACGCTGGTCCAGAATTGGTCGGCATAGGGTAGCAGTAGGGTGAAGGGCGCCGCACCCAGGATGGACAGCCAGATGATGTTCTTGTAGCCGACCCGGTCGGCCAATAGCCCCCCAGCAAGCGTTCCGATGGCCGCTGCGAAGAGGAACACGAAGAGCTGGATCTGTGCCTCCTGCACCGAAAGCCCGAAACGACCGATGAGGTAGAAGGTGTAGTAGCTCGTCATGCTCGCGAGGTAGAACTGCTTGGAGAAGATCAGCAGCAGAAGCATGGAAACGATGAAGACCACCTTGCGCTTCGGCAGCGATGTGCGCAGCACTTCGGGCGTGCGCGACCGGCGGTGTGCCTGTATCGCCATCACGCGCAAGTACCAGCGCCCCACGCGCCACAGCACCACCATGGCGATCAGCGGCAGCACCACGAACCAGCCCAGGGTAGCCTGTCCCAAGGGAACGATGATGAGCGCGGCCAGCAGCGGCCCCAAGGCCGAACCCGCGTTGCCACCCAGTTGGAACACGCTCTGCGCCAAGGCACGCCTACCGCCTGCGGCCATGTAGGCCATGCGCGAAGCTTCCGGATGGAAGATGGACGAGCCCACACCCACAAAGGCCACGGCGCCGATTATCATCCCAAAGCTGCTGGCCTGTGCCAAGAGCACCAAGCCAAGCAAGGTGGAACCCATGCCCGCCACCAGCGCATAAGGCTGTGGCCGCTTGTCCGTCCACATGCCCACCAACGGTTGCAGGATGGAGGCCGTGAGTTGGAAGGTGAGCGTGATCAAGCCGATCTGCGCATAGTTCAGTTGGAACGACTCCTTCACCAGCGGGTAGATCGCAGGTATCAGCGACTGCACCGTGTCGTTCAGCAGGTGCGAGAAGGCGATGGCGACCAGGATGGGAAGCACCATGCGCTGAGCCGAACGCAGTGCGGGAGCGCTTGCGGCAGTAACAGCGGACGATGAAGGACCCATTGATACGGGCGCGGTATGGTGCGGTACTACGCCGCGCTCGTCTCCAATTCCTTGCTCACCTTCTTGAACAAGCCCTGCAACACGTTACCAGGACCGACCTCCACCACCTTGGTGGCACCACCGGCCAGCATGTTCTGCATGGTCTGGGTCCAGCGTACGGGTGCGGTGAGCTGCGCGATCAGGTTGGCCTTGATACGGGCCGGATCGGTGTGTGGGCGTGCATCCACGTTCTGGTAGATGGGGCAGCGTGGGTTCACGATAGGGGTGTAGGCGATGGCCGTTTCCAGTTCCACGCGGGCGGGCTCCATCAAGGGGCTGTGGAAGGCACCGCCCACCTGCAGCACCAGTGCGCGTTTCGCACCGGCGGCCTTCAGGGCTTCGCAGGCCGCGTTCACCGCTTCGATGCTGCCACTGATCACCAGCTGGCCTGGGCAGTTGTAGTTGGCGGGCACTACCACACCGGGAATGGTCCTGCAGATCTCCTCCACCTTCTCATCCTCCATCCCCAGGATGGCGGCCATGGTACTGGGCTGAAGCTCGCAGGCCTTCTGCATGGCATTGGCGCGGGCCGCCACCAGCTTCAATCCATCGGCGAACTCCATGGCTCCGGCGGCCACAAGCGCGCTGAACTCGCCGAGTGAATGGCCGGCCACCATGTTGGGCTGGAACGCATCGCCCAAGACCTTCGCCTTCACCACGCTGTGCAGGAAGATCGCGGGCTGCGTAACGTTGGTCTGCTTCAGGTCGGCCTCGCTGCCACCGAACATCACGTTGGTGAGGTTGAAGCCCAGCAGGTCGTTGGCGTGCTCGAACCAGATGCGGGCATTGCTGTCGGCATCATACAGGTCCTCGCCCATGCCGGGGAACTGGCTGCCTTGTCCGGGGAATACGTAGGCGGTCATGCGGTAGTTGATCGGTAATGGGTCTTCAGCTGGCGGAGAGGCTTCAGGAACGCACCTGTAGCGTCGACCCTGTGGGTCGACCTGCATGTGCGTTGGTCATCCGGTTCAGTCCCTACGACCTCCGAAGAGGCGCAGCAGCATCACGAACAGGTTGATGAAGTCCAGGTAGAGGCTCAAAGCACCCATCAGGGCCATCTTCTGGGCGGTCTCGGTCCCATTGGCCACCACTTCGCCCATGCGCTTCAGCTTCTGCACATCATAAGCCGCAAGACCGGTGAAGACCACCACGCCGATGATGCTGACCACATAGCTCATGGTGTCGCTCTTCAGGAACATGTTCACCAGCGAAGCGATCACGATGCCGATAAGACCGATCATCAGGATGCTGCCCAGTTTGGTGAGGTCGGTCTTGGTGGTGTAGCCGGCCACGGCCATGATGCCAAAGACCACCGCGGTGATGAAGAACACATTGACGATGGACCCAATGCTGTAGATCAGGAAGATGTAGCTGAGGCTGATGCCCATGATCGTGGCGAAGGCCAGGAAGGTGGCGAGCAACGCGGTTCCACTCATCTTCTCCACCATGCCACCCATCAGGAAAACCAGGCCCAGCGGGGCGAACATCACCACCCAGCCCAGGATGGAGTGGCTGCCCGTCTCGAAGTTGATGAGGTAGGCGAGTTTGCTCATGTCGCTACCGAACCACCAGGCCATTACGCCGCTGATGACCAATGCCATGGCCATGTAGCTGAATACGCTGGCCAGGAAGGTGCGCACATTCGCTGCGGCATCGCTATCGAGTCCGTAAATGACCTGTCCGGTCTGTTGGGTGGGGAAGTTGGTGTTTTCCATGTTTGGGGGTATGAAAGTCGACCCGATGGCTCCGATACATATCGGAGGACGGTACACGCGTTCTGTTTGAGATCAGTGTAATCTGGCGCTGATCAGTTTGATGAATTCTTCACGGGTGCGGTGATCGTCGAGAAAGATACCGGTGAAAGCCGAGGTCGTGGTTACCGAGTTCTGTTTTTGGATGCCGCGCATCTGCATGCAAAGATGGCTGCATTCCATCACCACGGCCACGCCGAGGGGATCCAGGGTCTCCTGGATGCAGTCGCGGATCTCGTTGGTCAGGCGTTCCTGCACCTGCAGGCGGCGGGCATAGGCATCCACCACCCGGGGGATCTTGCTCAGCCCCACGATGCGCCCGTTCGGGATGTAGGCCACGTGTGCCTTGCCGAAGAAGGGCAGCATGTGGTGCTCGCACATGGAGTAGACCTCGATGTCCTTCACCAACACCATCTGGCTGTAGGCCTCGGTGAACATCGCACTACGCAGGATGGCGGCCGGGTCCAGGTCGTAGCCGTGGGTGAGGTATTGCAGTGCCTTGGCCACCCGTTCGGGCGTCTTCAAAAGGCCTTCTCGCGAAGGGTCTTCCCCGATGGCCTCAAGGATGGGCCGGTAGTGCCCGCTGATCTCCTCGATACGGGCCGGATCGTACTGGTCGATCCGCTCGTAGCCTTCGCCGGTGGGCTCGTGCTCACTGCTCGCCATGGTATTCCACGTAGTTGTTCTCGGTCTCCTCCACCTTCACGGTCTTGAGTGCCACGCCCAAGGCCTTGATCGGTGCCTCCAGCTGCTCCCAGATCGCGATGGCCAGGTTCTCGGTGCTGCTGTAGCGACCCTTCATGAACGGCACGTCGAGGTCGATGTTCTTGTGATCGAGCTGGTCGATGACGTTCGCCTTGATGATCCGGCTCAGTTCGCTGAGGTCGGTCACGAAGCTGGTCTCCGGATCAGGCTCACCGGCCACGGTCACCCACAGCACATAGTTGTGGCCGTGCCAATTGGGGTTGGAGCACTTGCCGAAGGTGGCGTAGTTCTGCTCCAGGCTCCAGTCGGGGCGGCTCAGTTTGTGCGCCGCACTGAAGCGCTCGCGGCGGGTGATGTGTACGATGG
>JBIIYD010000109.1:0-9302 GCA_044347005.1 Flavobacteriales bacterium
GATCTCGATGGCGCGAAGGCTGGCAGCGGTGTCCGTGGTGAAGTACGGATTGCCCGTACCGGCACCGAAGATCACGATGCGCCCTTTCTCCAGGTGCCGTACCGCACGGCGCCGGATGAAGGGTTCGGCGATCTGCTCCATCTTGATGGCGCTCAGCAGGCGGGTCTTGTGGCCTTTGGCCTCCACCGCACTCTGCAGGGCCAGGCTGTTGATCACGGTGGCCAGCATGCCCATGTGATCGCCCTGCACACGGTCGATATTGCCACCGGCCTGCATGCCCCTGTAGATGTTGCCGCCGCCGATCACGATGGCCACCTCCACGCCTTGTGCGGCGATGGCGATGATCTCGTCCGCATACTGGTCCAAGCGGCCGCTGTCGATGCCATAGGCCTGCTCGCCCATCAGGCTTTCACCGGACAATTTCAACAGGATGCGTTTGTACTTGATGGGCATGGGTGCTGGCGATGAGGGGGGCAAATTACACAAGGGCTTCGTGGCTGGGCATGTGCGGGAGCGGGCCCTCATAAAAAGAACGGCCCCTTCGCAATGAAGAGGCCGTTCCAATGAGGTCGTACACGATCAGATGGTGAGCGAGTGGCGCTTGAAGCCGGTGACCACGAGGTCCTTGTCGGCGCTCTTCACGTACTGCTCGACGTTGAGCTTGTTGTCCTTGATGAAATCCTGGGCGAGCAGGGTGCTCTCCTTGAAGAACTTGTTGAGGCGGCCCACGGCGATCTTCTCGGCCATGTCGGCGGGCTTGCCCTCCTGGATGGCGAGGTCCTTGCCGATCTCCAGCTCCTTGTCGATCACGCTTTGGGGCGTGCTGCTCTTGTCCAGGGCGATGGGCGCCATGGCGGCCACCTGCATGGCCACGTCCTTGGCTACACCATCAAAACCGGGCTTGCTCAGGCCGACGAGGCTGGCCACCTTGTTTCCGGGGTGGTTGTAGGCGTAAACGAAACCGGCGGTAAGGCCATGGCAGGCGCTCACGTCGATCTTCTCACCGATCACTCCGGTCTGTTCGATGAGCTTCTCGGCGATGGTCTGCCCGTTGCTGTCGTAGGCGGCGGACTTCAGCGCGTCGATGTCGTCGGCGCCCTTCTCCAAGGCGATGGCAGCGATACGCTCGGCCATGGCGGTGAAGTCGGCGTTCTTCGCCACGAAGTCGGTCTCGCAGTTCACGCAGACCAGCACACCCTTGGTGCCGTCAGCGGTGGTGCTGGCGATCACCAGGCCTTCGCTGGCGTCGCGATCGGCGCGCTTGGCGGCCACCTTCTGCCCTTGCTTGCGCAGGTAGTCGATGGCTCCGTCGAAATCGCCGTTGGCCTCGGTCAGGGCCTTCTTGCAATCCATCATCCCTGCGCCGGTGATCTGGCGCAGCTTGTTCACATCAGCGGCGGTAATTGCCATGGTGCTCATGTTAGTGGGTTTATCTATGCCCGTCCCCGCTGCCATGCAGAGGGTATCGGCATCAAGTAGTTCTTAGTTCTCGGATTCCTCGCCAGGAAGGACTTCTTCCTCGCCGGCTTCAACGGCAACGTCCTCCGTCTGGTCGTCGGATCCGCCCTTGTCGCTCTTGCGCTCTTCCAGACCATCGTTGATGGCTTGGAGCATCACGTCCAGAACCAGTTCGATGCTCTTGGTGGCATCGTCGTTGGCCGGGATCGCGTAGTCCACCTTGGTGGGGTCGCTGTTGGTGTCCACCATGGCGAAGGTGGGGATGTTCAGCTTGCGGGCTTCGGCAACGGCGATGTGCTCCTTGGTGATGTCCACGATGAACAAAGCGCTTGGCAGACGGGTGAGTTCAGCGATGGAACCGAGGTTCTTTTCCATCTTCTCACGCTGGCGGCTTACCTGCAGACGCTCGCGCTTGCTGAGGTTCTCGAACGTACCGTCGACCTTCATGCGGTCGATGGTCGACATCTTCTTGATGGTACGGCGGATGGTGCCGAAGTTGGTGAGCATACCGCCGCTCCAACGCTCGGTCACGAAGGGCATTCCCGTAGCCTTCACCTTTTCGGCCACGATGTCCTTGGCCTGCTTCTTCGTAGCCACGAAGAGGATCTTCTTGCCACTGCGGGCAATGCTCTTCATGGCAGCGGCAGCCTCATCGAGCTTGACCGCGGTCTTGTTGAGGTCGATGATATGGATCCCTTTCTTCTCGGCGAAGATGTAGGGCGCCATTGCGGGGTTCCACTTGCGCTTCAGGTGGCCGAAGTGCACACCGGCCTCCAGCAGTTGGTCGAAATTCGGACGAGCCATTTCTTGGTTGTTGTTCACATTCCTTGTTCCCGTAGATACAGGCATCCCGGGGGTAGCATGCCGCACCACCGGAGTGGTACTGGCAAGGTCCTCCAGGATTGGATCCTGAACAAGCGCAGGGACCTTAGCGCTTGCTGAATTGGAAGCGCTTGCGCGCCTTCTTCTGGCCGAACTTCTTACGTTCCACGGCGCGGGGGTCGCGGGTCATAAGGTCTTCGGCCTTCAGTTTCGGTTTGTTCTCGGGGTCGACGAGCACCAACGCACGGGCGATACCCAGTCGAAGGGCGTCCACCTGGCCGGTGATACCACCGCCATCCAGGCGGGCCACCACATCGAACTTGCCCACCGTATCGGTGAGTTTGAACGGTTGCAGCAGTTTGAACTGTTGCATGGTCACGGGGAAGTACTCCTTCCCATCGCGGCCGTTGACAATGATCTCGCCAGTACCTTCGGTGAGGGTGACGCGGGCTACCGAGGTCTTGCGGCGGCCGAGGCTGATAACGGGCTCCATCTTACTTGATCGTGTTCAGGTCGAACGTACGTGGCTTCTGTGCTTCGTGCTTGTGCGCAGTGCCGGCAACCACATGCAGGTTGTTGAACAGGCGACGGCCCAAGCGGTTCTTGGGGAGCATGCCGCGAACGGCGATCTCCACCATGGCTTCGGGCTTGCGCACCCGCAGGTCCTTGGCGCGCTCCGTGGTGCGTCCACCGGGGTGGCCACTGTAGCGCTGGTATTCCTTGTCGGCCATCTTGTTGCCGGTGAGGCGTACTTTCTCGGCATTGATCACGATCACATGGTCCCCACAGTTGACGTGGGGTGTGAAGGTGGCCTTGTGCTTGCCACGAACGATCATCGCCACTTTGCTGGCGAGGCGTCCAAGTACTTCATTCTCAGCATCCACGATCAGCCAATCCTGCTGAACGGTGGCGTCGTTGGCCATGCTGGTTGTGTGTGTCGTCGAAGCCACGGTAGGGCGGTTTAAAAGGATACTTCCCGGAAACGGGCTGCGAAGATAGATCGTTTTCCCGGAAACCAACAACCGGCTGTTCACAGGTCGTTCCCGGCTCCCGTTCGGAGGCGGTCGATCAGATCACCCCGAGCTCCCTTCCCACCTTTGCGAAGGCGGCCAGGGCGCGATCGATGTGGGCATCGGTATGCGCGGCACTGAGCTGCACCCGGATCCGGGCCGTGTCCTTGGGAACCACCGGATAGAAGAAGCCGATGACGTAGATGCCCTCGGCCAGAAGCTTGTCGGCCATCACCTGGCTGAGCTTGGCATCGCCCAGCATCACCGGAACGATCGCCGCCCCTGCGCCCCGGGTCTTGAAACCGAGCGCTTCGATCCCCGTCCGGAACCGGTCCACGTTCTTCTCCAGGCGATCACGCAACTCCGTACTGGCGCTCAACAGGTCGATCACCTTGATGCTCGCCCCCACGATGGAGGGTGCAAGGGAGTTGCTGAAGAGGTATGGCCGCGAACGCTGGCGGAGCATCTCGATGATCTCCTTTCGGGCCGTGGTATAACCACCCATCGCCCCACCCAAGGCCTTTCCCAAGGTGCCGGTGATGATGTCCACACGGCCGGTAACGCCGCAATGCTCCACACTGCCGCGACCGGTCCTGCCGATGAAGCCCGCCGCAT
This sequence comes from Flavobacteriales bacterium, assembly GCA_044347005.1. Classification (GTDB taxonomy): domain Bacteria; phylum Bacteroidota; class Bacteroidia; order Flavobacteriales_F; family PHOS-HE28; genus PHOS-HE28. The sequence goes on from JBIIYD010000109.1 coordinate 3,906, forward strand.
GGCACTCGTCCACCATCACCAGGGCCTCGTACTGGTCGGCCAGGTCACAAATGCCCTTCAGGTCCGCCACGATGCCGTCCATGCTGAACACGCCGTCGGTGACGATGATGATGTGCCGGGCCCCATCGGCACGGGCGGTCTTGAGCTGCTGCTCAAGGTCGGCCATGTCGTTGTTGGCGTATCGGTAGCGCTTGCTTTTGCACAGCCGCACCCCATCGATGATACTGGCATGGTTGAGCGCATCGCTGATGATGGCGTCCTCCTCGCCCAGAAGCGGTTCGAAGACACCGCCGTTCGCATCGAAACATGCAGCATACAGGATGGTATCGTCCAGGCCATGGAAGGCGGCGAGCTTCTGCTCCAGGTCCTTGTGGATGTCCTGCGTGCCACAGATGAAGCGCACGCTGCTCATGCCGAAGCCATGGCTGTCCAGGGTGGCATGCGCTGCCGCAACCACTTCCGGGTGCGATGAAAGCCCCAGATAGTTGTTGGCGCAGAAGTTCAGTACCTGCTTGCCATTCACCGTGATCTCCGCACCCTGTTCGCTGGTGATGATGCGTTCCCGCTTGAAGAGACCCGCCTCTTCGATGCCTTTGAGTTCCTGTTGAAGGTGGTGCTGAAGCTTGCCGTACATGGTTGGGACTTGGGGCGGCGAAGTTAGCAGCGCCCAAGGCTGGGCGGTAAGCACACTCCGGAGCAGGCACTGCGAGCATCGGTCCTCGTACGGCAAGGGCCTTGACCCTTGGTTATCGCTCAAGACACCGAGCGAACCCAGGGGCGCAACAACACTACACCTACCCTTGCACGCGCGCATCCGCCTCGAAGATGGATCGTCCGTAACCAATGCTTGACCCGACACAAGGCTAAGGGACCCACTTGCGCAAGGGTGCGTTGAAACCATACTTTCGCAACCCATTCATCGAACCAATGCGCGCATTTGTCGAACGATTTCCGGTACTGAGCTTCGTCATCCTGACGCTGGGGTATCAATTCGCCGTGGTGGGTATCGTGTGGTGGCGACTGCCCGAGGGCGGCCACATGCACGATGATGCGGCTGCCCACATGGTCTTCCGTTTCAGGGTCTTCGGACCCTTGGTCTTTGTGCTGTTGCTCACCGCTTATCTGGAAGGCAAGGCAGGACTGAAGACCTTGTTCAGCGCATTTTTCAACTGGAAGGTCCCGGCACGCTGGTATGCGTTGGCCTTTTCCTGGAAGTTCCTCTTCACCTTTACCGGGGTCGGTGTGCTTGCCCTGCTGGGCATTCGTGAATGGCCGGGCTTTTTCGTGGACGACATCGTTACCGGAGACCGCCATAACCTGATCGGCCTGGTCAAGAACCTCCCCTTTATCGTCGGCATCGCCTTCGTGGAGGAAACGGCATGGATGAAGTTCTGTGTGACCCGCATGCAGGACCGTTTCAAAGCCTTGCCTGCCTGCCTGTTGGTGGGCGTGGCCTGGGCACTGTGGTACCTACCCATGCTGTTGGTGGGCGAAGGCGTGCCGGACGGCTATCCCTGGCACATGTTCATGCTGAGCATGGTGGCATTGACGATCCTGCTGGCTTGGACCTACAACATGACCCACAGCGGCACCATCCTATTGATCATGCAGATCGTGAGCAACTGCGCATTCTTCCTCTTGCCCGTGCTGCCCGGCATGTGGGACCTGGATGCCGCCTACGTGAATGCCTTCGTTGGCGCCAACGTGGCTACGGCCATCATCCTGGTGCTTGTTTTCGGGTGGCGGGAACTCGGGGTGGGTAAACGTGCCACTTGGAGCGAAAGCCATGCGAAGACCCTCGCCTTCGAAGCTGAAGGAACGAAGCACACCGCTGTTGCCTAACCCAAAGTGGCCCGCTTCAAGCGAAGGCTGTTCGTAACCACGCTTACGCTGCTCAACGCCATGGCCGCACCGGCGAGCATGGGATCCAGCAGGAAGCCATTGATCGGGTACAAAAGCCCGGCTGCGATGGGAATGCCGATGATGTTGTAGATGAATGCCCAGAACAAATTCTGGCGGATGGTGCGCACCGTGCGTCGCGACAGTGCGATCGCCGCAGGCAACAGTTCCAGGTCGGCGCGCATGAGCGTCATGGCCGCCACGTCCATGGCCACATCGCTGCCCTTGCCCATGGCGATGCTCACGTCGGCCAGGGCCAGGGCCTCCGCATCGTTGATGCCATCGCCCACCATGGCCACCGTTTCGCCCTGGGCCTGTAGTTGTTTCACGTAGCTGGCCTTGTCGGCGGGCAGCAACTCCGACCGGTGGTCGGTGATACCCAGCGCATCGGCCACCGCCTTTGCGGTGCGCTGTCCATCGCCGGTCTGCATGTGTATGCTCAAGCCCAGTTCCTTCAAGCGGGCCAAGGCCGGCGCTGCGGAAGGGCGGATGCGGTCGGCGATGGCCATTGCCGCGATCGCTTCACCGCCGAAGGCCAGCCAGATCACCGTGTGCCCAGCACGCTGCCAAGCCGCGGTGGCCTGCACCCGGTCCAGAGGCACCTGCACGCCTTGCTCGTCCAACAGGCGCCGACTGCCCAGCAGGCAAGCCATCCCGTTCACGGTGGCCTTCACCCCCTTCCCCGTGATGCTCTCGTAATCGTTCACCGCTGGGCCCTCGCCCACACGCTCCTGAACGAAGCGAGCGGCGGCATCGCTCAAGGGGTGCTCGCTGCGCGAGGCGATCGCTTGCAGCACCGTCCTGTATTGCGCATCCAGACCGATCGAATCCACCACTTCGGGCCTTCCTTCGGTGAGGGTGCCCGTCTTGTCCAGCACCACGGCTGTGATGGCATGTGCCTTTTCCAGGCTCACGGCATCCTTGATGAGGATGCCCAGTTCGGCGCCGCGCCCCACCCCCACCATGATCGCTGTGGGCGTGGCGAGTCCCAAGGCGCAAGGACAGGCGATCACCAGTACGGTCACCATGGCCAACAACCCGTGAGCCAGTTGTTCCGTTCCACCGATCGACCACCAAAGCCCGAAGCTGAGCAGAGCGAGGCCGATGACCACTGGCACGAACACGGCGGCCACGCGGTCCACGAGCTTCTGCACGGGTGCCTTACTGCCTTGGGCCTGCTGCACGGTGCGCACGATGCGGGCCAGCAGCGTATCGGCACCCACCTTGGTGGCCCGCATGCGGAAACTACCTTGACCGTTGATGGTCCCCGCAAGCACCGGACTTCCCGCCGATCGGTGCACGGGCATGGATTCACCGCTGATCGCGCTCTCGTCGATGTGACTTTCACCCTCGGTGACCAAGCCGTCCACCGCGATCCGTTCACCGGGGTGCACTTGGAGCACATCGCCCGCGACGACCTCGGCAAGGGGCACTTCATGGGCATGCCCGTCGGACCCGATGCGACGCACAGTATCGGGGGTGAGGCCCATGAGTTTATGGATCGCACCCGCCGTGCCGGCCTTGGCGCGCTCCTCCAGCCACTTGCCCAGCAGCACGAAGGCGATGACCACCGCGGCGGGTTCGAAATAGACGTGCGGCTCCAGTCCACGGGAGGACCAGAACGCAGGGTACAGGGTGTTGAAGACACTGAAAGCGTACGCGACCCCGGTACTGAGGGCCACCAATGTGTCCATGTTCGCCTGTCCGTGCCGTGCCTGCTTCCACGCATTCACGAAGAACTGCCGCCCCAGCACGAAAACGACCGGTGTGGTCAGCACCCACAAGGTGATATTGGCCCACGCTGCGTGCATGATGAACATGCCGATGATCACGATGGGCACGGCCAACACGATGGCAGCGATGGTCCGCAGGCGCAATGCCCGGTAGCGCTGCTGCTGTTCGGCCTCTGCCGCGGCGGCGGACTTGGCCGGATCGGCGATGATGATTAAGTCGTAACCCGCTGCGAGCACCGCGGCACGCAACGCCCGGTCATCCACCTGTGTCCCGTTGTAGTGAACCTCGGCCGTGTTGGTGGCAAGGTTCACGTTCACGTTTTCCACACCCCGTAGTGCTGAGATCGCCTTCTCCACGCCCAACACGCAGCTGGCGCAGGTCATTCCGGTAACCGGGAAAGTGCGTTGAGCAGTGGCCACGGAACAAAGGTCGGCATGCCAGGGCCGGCATTGACCTCACCGATCGACGAGAAGCACCGGCCTCAGCCCTTGTCCACCACGCGTGGCACCTTGAAGTAGTCGCTGTCCTTCACCGGACTGTTCTTCAGCGCCTCCTGCTTGGTGATGGTGGTCTCCGCGATGTCTTCGCGCAGCACATCGGCCTCGTCGGTCATGAAGATCAGGGGCTCCACGCCCTTGGTATCCACTTCGTTCAGTTTCTCCACGAAACCCAGCACACGCTCCATGTCCGCCAGGATGGCCTTGCGCGCAACAGGGTCGCTGTAGTCCAGCTTGGCCAATTCAGCGATGCGGTCCAGGGTGGCGTCGTCGATCTTCATTGGGATAGAATGTGGAGATGTGGGAATGTGAAGATTTGTCCCAATGGGAAAATGTGGAAAGGATGCGGGGTCAAACGTGGATCAACGGGGCTTCGATCACCTCGTACACTTTGCGGCGCAAATCTACCAGATCGGCTTCGGTGAGTCCGGTGGTGGGAATGGGAGCATGCACCACGGCGCGGGCCACTCCCGGTCGGGCACGGCTGAACAGTTCCGTGGGTTCGCCGAATAGTTTCCAGTGGTTCACGAAGGTCATGGGCACGATGGGCACTTGCTTCTCGATGGCCAGGCGGAAGGCTCCGTCCTTGAAGGGCTTCATGCGGGGCGTGAAGGGCGGTATGCCCCCCTCGGGAAACAGCGCGATGCTGGTGCCGCGGTCGATGGCTTGTGCCGCCCGGCGGAAAGCCTTGGCCGCTTCGATGTGGCTGCCGCGGTTCACGGCGATGTTCATGTCCTTGAAGAAGATGTTGAAGAGCGGCCATTTCAGCAGTTCGTACTTGCCCATGAAGAGGAAGTACTCAGGGATCACGTTGTACATCTGGATGATGTCCAGGTAGCTGCTGTGGTTGCAGCAGATCACGTACGGTGCCTTGGGCAAGGGGGCGTGCTGCTCCACACGCACCGGAACCAGGCTGGCCCATTGCAGGAAGTTGGCCCAGGCCCGCTTCAGCCGGAAGGCACGCTGGTAACGACGCGGGGTGAAAAGCAGGACGCGGAACGGGATGTACAGCACCACCAGCGAGCCGAAGAACACCAGGGCGAAGTAGGCCTTGTAAAGCGAACGGAACGGCATGAAGAGCCATTTGGCTGCAAGGCTGCGCCGGCTCTCGCTGTCCTGGACCCGGTGCTTTTGCGCCCGATCGTGCAGCGCTGGTTCGGTATCCTCTTCGTGGCGGGCCATGGTAACGGAAGGCGAAGGTAGTCGGGGCTGGCCTGTGGGTCGACGCTACAGACACCCTGTAGTACGACCACCAGTGCTGCCGGGC
>JBIIYD010000329.1:0-2682 GCA_044347005.1 Flavobacteriales bacterium
CTTGATCGCTGTGGACCCGGATAGCTTGACGAGAATAGAGGAGTTGTTCAAGGCATATGGAAATACGATCGACCGGATCGGATCCATGACCAATGACCGAAATGACGCGACGAAGGTCTTTGTTTTGTAGATTAGCTTTTCGGCACAAATCGCGGTGTCGACCATTTCGCGCGGGCTGGAATCCATCATTAAGAAAGAACTGCTTTGAACAGGTGCGGTGCATAGCTACCTTTATCCCTTGCATTGCTCACGGTACTACACTTCAACACGAATTCCCCCATGTCTTCAAAGAGACTAAGCGACAAGGAAATAGACCACTTATTGGGCCAATACCGCAGCGAGCGTAGAAGGCTGCTTTTCCAATTGGAGAATGTCAGGCAGGCGATCGTTGGTTTGAAAGGTATCCGTAGCGGCGCTCCAGCAGAGCCGACGGAGGCTCCTGTGAAACGCGGCCCGGGGCGTCCGCGCAAGACGGATGCGGAGAAGGCCGCGAGCCGTAAGACACCGGCCCGTCGCAAGAAACGCACGGTAAAGAACGGCGGCTATCGTTTGAGCGATTGGGATAACATGATCATTGGGACCATCACCCAAAAGCAGCAGTTGTTGCCCAAGGAGGCGCTCATGATCGCAGCCACTGCCTGGGTGGCCAAGAACGCACCGGGTACCACCACGGAAGAGATCGAAGCGAAACTTACGCGCGTGCTGCAGAAGCTGAGCGGCAAACGCGGGCAGCTCGGCAAACACCGGTCAGGCTTGCGTCGCGGTTACCATTACGGATTGAAGGAATGGTTCTTCGACAGCAGTGGCGTCCTTCGCAAACAGCATTACGATAAGCTCGTCCTTGTAGAGGACTGAACCGAACAAGAGAAAGGGGCCGTCTCGGATCGAGGCGGCCCCTTCGCTTTGCTGCCCGCCACCGATCCAAGGGCCCTCGGATCGGATCGGCCAGGCGATCCCTGTTCTACCATGGATGCGGGACAAGGGCATTTCGATCACGTCACCTTCAAGGCATCCCTTCCATGCCAGCGCCTCGGTAACTTCGCTCCCCCAACAGAAGCACCATGAAGAATATCCTTGTCCCCATCGATTTCTCCGAAGTGCAGGAACGTGTCCTGGCATTCGTGGATGGTTTCGCCAAGCCACTTGGCAGCAAGGTGTGGCTGGTACACGTTGCCGCGCCCGACCCTGACTTCGTCGGCTTCAAGGTGGGGCCGGAATATGTGCGTGAACACCGGGCCGACATCCTGCGCGAAGAACACCAGAACATCCAGGCAATGGCCGAAACCAAGCGCTCCCAAGGCTTGGATTGCGAAGCCTTGTTGGTGCAAGGCCCGACCACCGAAACCATACTGGAGCTCGTCCCTAAGCTGCACGTCGACATGATCGTCATGGGTTCGCATGGTCGGGGGGCACTTTTCAAGGCGTTCGTAGGCAGTGTGAGCGAACAGGTCCTTCGCGACAGTCAGGTCCCGGTCCTCATCGTTCCATCACCGCGAACAGCATAGCAGCATGCGGAACGTATTGTGTCTATTGGCCCTCTTCATGCTATCCGGGTCGGTCTGTGTGCCCACCTTACGTGGAGGCAAACCCAAGATCGACCAGATCGTATTGCCACCCGGTTTCACGATCACCGTCTTTGCCGAGAACGTGACCAACGCCCGCGCCATGTGCTGGGGCGACAAAGGCACCTTGTTCGTCGGAAGCCGCAGCGAGGGCGTGGTGCACGCCTTGCGCGATACCGATGGGGACGGAAAGGCGGATGTGCAACAGGTCATCGCCAAGGACCTCGAAATGCCCGTGGGTGTGGCCTTCAAGGACGGGGCCCTCTACGTGAGTGCGGTCGGTTCCATCCTTCGATACGACAACATCGAGGACAAATTGGCCACTCCACCGGCCGCCGTGGTGGTCACCGATACCTACCCGACCGAAACCCACCACGGCTGGAAGTTCATCGCCTTCGGGCCGGATGGCAAGTTGTATGTGCCGGTGGGCGCACCCTGCAACATCTGCCTCAGCGAGGACAGCGTCTATGCGAGCATCACGCGGATCGACGCGGATGGCAGTGGCCGTGAGATCGTCGCACACGGGGTGCGCAATACGGTCGGCTTCGACTGGCATCCTGAGACCGGCGAACTCTGGTTCACCGATAATGGCCGTGACATGATGGGCAACGATATGCCCGAGTGTGAATTGAACCGCCTGGCCAAGGTCGGCGACCACTTCGGCTATCCTCATTGCCATGCCGGTGATATCCCGGACCCCGAGTACGGTGAAGGAAGGCCCTGCCAGGACTTTGTACCACCCGCTGCAAAGCTCGGTCCACACACTGCGCCGCTCGGCATGCGGTTCTATACCGGTGAACAGTTCCCGGCGAAATACCGCAATGCCATTTTCATCGCCCAGCATGGAAGCTGGAACCGCAGCACACCCATCGGCTACCGCTTGATGGTCGCCTATCCGAAGTCGGACGGTACCGCCACCGCCGAGGTCTTTGCCGAAGGCTGGCTCAAGGGGAGCAGTGCCTGGGGCCGCCCTGTGGATGTACTGGTGGCGCCTGATGGCAGCCTGCTGGTGAGCGATGACGCAGCGGACATGATCTACCGGATCAGCTACACGGGCGAATAGGCTCACTCCTTTAAAGGACCTGGAGCGTCAGGCAGGATGGTCGTTGCGACCCCTGCG
>JBIIYD010000110.1:0-9210 GCA_044347005.1 Flavobacteriales bacterium
GCGGATCTGCTTCACCACGTTGAAGAAGTCGGCACCGCTGCGGTCCATCTTGTTGACGAAACCGATGCGGGGCACCTTGTATTTGTTGGCCTGGCGCCACACCGTCTCGCTCTGGGGCTCAACGCCTCCAACAGCACAGAACAATGCAACAGCACCATCGAGCACGCGCAGGCTGCGCTCCACCTCCACGGTGAAGTCCACGTGGCCCGGCGTATCGATCAGGTTGATCTTGTATTTGTCGCCACGGTAGTTCCAGCTGGTGGTGGTGGCGGCACTGGTAATGGTGATGCCGCGCTCCTGCTCCTGGGCCATCCAGTCCATGGTAGCAGCACCGTCGTGCACCTCACCGATCTTGTGTACAAGACCCGTGTAGTACAGGATGCGCTCGGAAGTGGTGGTCTTCCCGGCATCGATGTGCGCCATGATGCCGATGTTGCGCGTGTATTTGAGATCCCTCTTGGCCATTGCTGTAGTGTGCTATCGGATCAGAAGCGGAAGTGGCTGAATGCCTTGTTGGCTTCGGCCATCTTGTGGACTTCCTCCTTCTTCTTGTAGGCAGCCCCTTCCTCCTTGGAGGCGGCGAGGATCTCATTGGCCAGTTTCATGGCCATGCTCCGCTCGTTGCGGTTGCGGGCGTAACCGATCAACCACTTCATCGCCAAGCTCTTCTTACGCTCTTCGCGCACGGCCTGTGGGATCTGGAAGTTGGCACCACCCACACGGCGGCTGCGCACTTCCACCTGAGGCGTTACGTTGTTGAGCGCTTTGCGGAAGATCTCCAGACCTTCCTCTCCGCTCTTTTCCGCAACGATGTCGATGGCGTTGTAGAAGATGTCCAGGGACTTGCTCTTCTTACCGTCGTACATCAGGTTGTTGACGAACTTGGTCACGATGATGTCACCGAACTTGGGGTCGGGCAGGATCGTGTGTTTTACCGTTTTCTTACGCATGGCTGTCTATGCTGTCGTACGGTTACTTCTTCTTCTTGACAGGGGCCTGACCCGGCTTCGGACGCTTGGTGCCGTACTTGCTACGGCGCTGGTTGCGGCCTTCCACACCCGAGGTGTCCAACACACCGCGAACGATGTGGTATTTCACTCCGGGCAGGTCCTTTACACGACCGCCGCGGACCAGCACGATGCTGTGCTCCTGGAGGTTGTGTCCTTCACCACCGATGTAGGCGATGACCTCGTAACCGTTCACCAGGCGCACCTTGGCCACCTTGCGAAGTGCCGAGTTCGGCTTCTTCGGGGTGGTGGTATACACCTTGGTGCATACACCACGGCGCTGTGGGCAACTGGTCAATGCGACCGATTTGCTCTTGTACTCGGGGTTCTCGCGACCCTTCCGGATGAGCTGTTGAATGGTAGGCATGAGGTCCTTTCGTCTTGGCTTTCAGGAGTTTCCGCACATTCCTTGGCGAAAACGGGCTGCGAAGGTACGCCAAACCACATTTCCAACACGCCATGGTGGAAGAAAATTGTGTCGGGGCTCAAGGGAACCGGCGCAGCACAGGCAAGCGAAGCCCTTCTAAAAGTCATGCATTGAACTGATAATTAATCGTTTACGGGCAACAAAGGCAGAGCACTGGGTCGATGCATTGACCGCACACCAGCCCGTATTCCCTCACCCGTTGGTGGCCCGTCACCTACCTTTGAACGAATCATATGATCTGATAATGGACCTCGGAACGATCACTTATTACTCCATCGACCCGCGGATGTTGAACCTGCTGGCCAGCGTTCATCACCGCTTGGGCGAAGTGCATGCCCGGCACTTGCAGCGCTGCCCGCCCGACCTGGAGAAGGCCTACCGCATAAGCACCGTGCATGGCACCCTGGCCATCGAGGGCAGTGCCATGGACCTGCTGCCCATGGCCAACCTCGTCGAACGGCCTGCCGCGGCTTCGGGTCCGGCGGAACAGGAAGTGGTGAATACCCAGCGGATCCTCGAACTGCTTCCTCACCTGGACCCCTTCCTGGCGAACGACCTCAGGCACGCCCACACCGTGCTCATGCATGGCCAAGCCTTGGATGCCGGTCACTTCCGGACGGGCCCCATGGATGTATTGTATGGGGACCCTACCCCACTGCGCACCGCCAGTGCGCATGACCTGCCGGCCACCGTACAGGACCTGATGCGCTATGCCGAGGAGGACGACTTCCCACCGTTGATCACGAGTTGCGTGCTGCACTTCGCGCTCATCTACCTCAGGCCCTTCACGGCCGGCAACGGTCGGCTGGCGCGCTTGTGGCAGCGCCGCCTGCTCATGCGCCATTGGCCCGTGTTCAGCTACCTGCCCCTGGATGCCTACATACACCATGCGGAGCCCGCCTACCACGCCGCCTTGGAATACGCCGACCGCCGGGGCGATTGCGGCGGCTTCATCGTGTACCTCTTGGAACGCATCGACGAGGCCCTTGCCGAACTGCTCGCCGAGCCCGACCCGGTGCGCAGCGCGCCGGACCGTGTGTCCCTCTTCCTGCAACAGCCAGCATTCCGGGATGCGCCGGATCGCCCGTTCCGTCGAAAGGACTACTTGGCCTATTTCCCCGAGTTGAGCACTGCTACTGCCACACGTGACCTACGCGATGCTGCTGCGGGCCGAAGGCTCGTGGTGAATGGGAAAGGGAGGGCGGTGGTGTATAGGAGGGGGTGATGCTATGGCCCTGATCGTCCTGCCGCATCACAACGCGAACCGAACACCGAAGTCCACTGTCCCGCTGAAGATGTGTGCAGTGATCGGTGTATCGATGATGCGCATCGCGCCATACCTCACCGAAGGTTGCAGCCGCCATTCCCAACGCCCGCCCGGATGGAAAGCCACCCCGGTGCCGAAGTAGGGGAAAAGGTTGAAGTCATTGAACGTCTCCACCGGCTCGCGGCTTTCGTGCGTACGGCGCCCATCGCTGTATTCGCTGTAGGTGCGGGTACGCGCGGCGATCAAAAGCGCGGGGGCCACACCCAAGGCCGATACCGAACGCCAGCGCCCTTGGCCCAAGGTGAGGGTAGCGCCCAGCCGGAGGTCGAGGTAGTGGAAGACCTCACTGAACGTGATACGTTCCGGGATCGCAGGGTCAGTGATAAGCGGGTCGATCGGATCGCGGATAATGAAATTTCCGGCGTCGATATGCCACTGCCAGCCTTGTTGGACGTAGCCGATCCCAGCTTCCAAACCGATGCGGCGCGATAGCTGGTAGCCCGCGCCCACGTTACCGCCAAGGGCCATGCGCGGCTCCTCCCGCTCATCACGCGAGCGGATGATCCAGTCGACAGTGGTGGATGGTTCCGTGATCGAAAGGGTCCTGTACCCCAGGCCAGCGCCCACGCCCACCCCGACGGTCCAGCGCCGTGTGCTGTCGGTTTGAGCGCTGGACACGCTCGCGAAGGCGATGAACAATAGCAAGGACGCAAAGCGGTTCGCGGTCGCTCGGATAGTCCGGGTGTGCCTCATCTTATCCCGCTTGTTCGTCTTTACTGAAGCACCAAAGTACAGCACGATGCAACGAACAAGCAAAGGCTGCCCTGCGTGTCGAAACTCCCGGCCCGGCCCAAATTAGAGGCTGATCTGGAAGACGTAACTGGAAACCAAACGGTCCTTACCTACCCGCCCGCCAGCCAGTGCCTAAAGAACACCTCGGTAACCCGGTAGCCTTCCGGGCCGTGGTGCAGCACTTCCTTCTCCAGCAGCACGCCGAGGCTCTGGCGCACGGTGCTTAGTGCGCTCAGCTCATGGCGGATCACGGAACTCCATGGATGTGGGCGTCTCCACCACGCCCTCCTGTGCAATGGCTGTGAGCAAGGCCGGCTGGTCGGGGCTTAGGAGGTGGAGCTTCTTCCACGTACATATTTTATGACACATAATTCATGTAGGCCAAGACCCGCTTGCATTCTGGAGATCATTGGCCATTGGTGCAACTCCCGCAGCACCACCCTGTTGATATTCCACCAAAGAGCCAGCTTAGGACCAACGCTACCTTCGCACCCTCCCCATGAAGTATTTGGAAGGCCTCAATCCCGCCCAGCGAGCGGCCGCTGAGAACACCGATGGACCCACCATGGTCATCGCCGGCGCCGGTAGCGGAAAAACGCGTGTGCTCACCGTCCGTATCGCCCACCTGATGGCCGCCAAGGGAGTGGATCCCTTCCGAATCCTGGCGCTCACCTTCACCAACAAGGCGGCCAAGGAGATGAAGGAGCGCATCGGCAAGATCGTGGGGGGCCATGGCGGCACCGATGCGCGCAACCTGTGGATGGGCACCTTCCACAGCGTGTTCGCCCGCATCCTGCGCGCCGAGGCCGACAAGCTGGGCTACCCGAAGGACTTCACGATCTACGACACGGACGACAGCCGCAGCGTGATCAAGGGCATCGTGAAGGAATGGCAACTGGACGACAAGCTGTACAAGCCCAACCAAGTGCATGGCCGCATCAGCATCGCCAAGAACAGCCTGATCGGTCCGCTGGAATACCTGGCCAACACCGAGCTGATGGCCGGCGATGCCGCCGTGGGGCGCGAGAAGATGGGCGAGATCTACCAGGCCTACGCCATGAAGTGCTTCCGCGCCGGGGCCATGGACTTCGACGACCTGCTCTTCAACACCAACATCCTCTTCCGCGACCATCCGGAGGTGATGCTGAAGTACCAGAACCGTTTCCAATACCTGCTGGTGGACGAGTACCAGGACACCAACCTGGTGCAGTACAACATCGTGAAGACCCTGGCGGCACGGCACGAGAACCTCACGGTGGTGGGCGACGACAGCCAGAGCATCTACTCCTTCCGCGGGGCCAACATCCAGAACATCCTCAACTTCCGCAGTGACTACCCGGACCACAAGATCTTCAAGCTGGAGCAGAACTACCGGAGCACGAAGACCATCGTGGGTGCCGCCAACAGCCTGATCGAGAAGAACAAGGAGCAGATCAAGAAGAACGTCTGGACCGAGAACGTGGAAGGCGAGAAGATCCGCGTACACCGCTCGCTGAGCGACAACGAGGAGGGTGCCTTCGTGGCCCACAGCATCTTCGAGACCAAGATGCAGGAACAGGTGCCCAACAAGGGTTTCGCCATCCTGTACCGCACCAACGCCCAAAGCCGCAGCATGGAGGAAGCGCTGCGCAAGATGAACATTCCCTACCGCATTTACGGCGGACTGAGCTTCTACCAGCGCAAGGAGATCAAGGACCTGATCAGCTACTTCCGCTTGGTGTGCAACCCGCGCGACGAGGAAGCTTTCAAGCGGGTGATCAACTACCCCACGCGCGGCATCGGGCAGACCACCGTGGACAAGCTGATGGTGGCCAGCGCTGCGCATTCCATGGCCATCTGGGACATGCTCACGGAACAGCCCCAGTTGGTGGACGTGCATGGCGGCACGCGCAAGGCCCTCGCCGATTTCGTGCTGATGATCCAAGGATTCCAGACCATGCTGCCTACGCACAGCGCTTATGCTTTGGGCGAGGAGATCGCACGGCGCAGCGGCTTGCTGAAGGACCTCTTTACGGACAAGACCCCGGAGGGCGTGAGCCGCTACGAGAACATCCAGGAGCTGCTCGCCGGTATGAAGGAGTTCAGCGATCGCGATGCCGATAACAGCGACGTGCCCCGCACCTTGAGCGACTTCCTGATCGACGTGGCCCTGCTGACCGATGCGGACAACGAGGACCCCAACGACATGGACCGCGTGAGCCTGATGACGATCCACGCCAGCAAGGGTTTGGAGTTCCCGCACGTGCATGTGGTCGGTCTGGAAGAGGACCTCTTCCCCAACCTGATGGCGGTGCAAAGTCGCGCTGACCTGGAGGAGGAGCGCCGCCTGTTCTACGTGGCCATCACGCGTGCCGAAAAGCGTTGCACCTTGAGCTATGCGATCAGCCGCTACAAGTGGGGCAACCTCACGGCCAGCGAACCCAGCCGCTTCATCGACGAGATCGATGAGAAGTACCTGGAGATGCCCAAGCAGAATGAACGCGCGGCCTGGGGCGGGTTCGGTGCAGCGCGCGAGACCGCACGAGGGGTGGCACCGGGCACTCCTCCCTGGGCCAGAAAGGCTACCAGCGACCGACCTGCAGCGGATACCGAAAGCGGAAGACCGGTCTATGGTCGGGAGAGAAATGCCCCTCACCCCCGGCCCCTCTCCCGAGGAGAGGGGAGAAATGCCCCCGCGCCGCAAACTCCTTCACCCACTCCCAAGCCCGGCAAACTCAAGCGCATCGCGGCCGACGGCAAACCCCTTGAGGCCACCTCCTCATTGGGCATCGACACACCCGAACTGGCAGAAGGCATGACCGTGGAACACGAGCGTTTCGGCAAGGGCAAGATCCTGAAGATCGAAGGCCGTGCTCCCGACCTGAAGGCCACGGTGTTCTTCCCAAGTGCTGGGCAGAAACAGTTGCTGTTGCGATTCGCGAAGCTGACGGTGGTGGAGGGGTGAACACCGCGCTTCCCTACATTTGACCCATCCCGAGCAAGGTGTGTCCCTTCGTGACGCCAGCCGACAGGCTCCACGCTCGCCATCCGATACGAACACAGCTCCCATGAGCACAGTTGCATTCGACTACAATACCCAGCGTCCGCGCCTTCCGATCCCCGAATACGGCCGTCATGTGCAACGCATGGTGGACCATGTGATGGAAATGGAGGACCGCGAGCAGCGCACCCGTGCAGCGAAGGCCATCATCCAGGTGATTGCACGCCTGAACCCGCAGCTGCGGAACAGCGACAACTTCGAGCGCACGCTATGGGACCACCTGTGGATCATGAGCGACCTGAAGCTCGATGTGGACGCCCCCTTCCCCATGCCAACGGCCGAGGAGCTGGAGAGCAAGCCGAAGCAGGTGCCCTATCCACAGACCAAGATCAAGTTCGGGCACTACGGCAAGTTGGTGGAGCGCATGATCACGCAGTGCGCGGAAATGGAGCCGGGCGAAAAGCGCGACGCCTACGCGGAAGTGATCGCCAACCACATGAAGAAGCAGTTCCTGACCTGGAACCGCGACACGGTGCCCGACCCGGTGATCCTGAAGGACCTTGCCGACCTGAGCAAGGGTACAGTGAAGCTGAAGGAGGATGTGCAACTCGCCCACACGGCCGACCTGCTCCGCGCCAACCAGAACGGACCACGCAACCAGGTGGACCTGCGGAAAAGGCCGGGGGGGAACGGCGGTGGCAAGAAGCGGAACCGCAATCGAAAGAAGCGGTATTGACGGTCCATCTGTTGGCCGAACGGCACAACCTCGCTACAGGGCACCTGTAGCGTCCCCCGTCCCGAT
This sequence comes from Flavobacteriales bacterium, assembly GCA_044347005.1. Classification (GTDB taxonomy): domain Bacteria; phylum Bacteroidota; class Bacteroidia; order Flavobacteriales_F; family PHOS-HE28; genus PHOS-HE28. The sequence continues at coordinate 7,276 of JBIIYD010000110.1, forward strand.
ATATATCGGGATGCATCGGAGCCACTGGGTCGACAATAACGCACCTTCGAATCAAATGCGGCATGGTCCGAAAGTGGATCGGAGCCATTGCATCGACCTGAAGTTCCAGGGACAGGCAAGACGCCTGTCCGACCTTCCACACCCCATCGTGCAAAGTCCTTGCGCGGCACACCGCGAACGTTGATGTTGCCGTTGTTGCTTTGAGCCTGTCCGCAAGCAACCGCAGGACGGCAGAACAGCATGGGAAGTTTCCGCATTGAAGGAGGGCGCCGCCTGAAGGGCACCCTCACACCCCAAGGGGCCAAGAACGAAGCATTGCAGATCCTCTGCGCAGTGTTGCTGACCCCGGAACCGGTGGAGATCCGCAATGTGCCGGACATCGTGGACGTCAACAAGCTGATCGACCTGCTCCGCCACATGGGCGTGGTGGTGGAGAAGCTCAACGACAGCGACTACCGTTTCACAGCCAAGGACATCGACATCGAGTTCTTCATGAAGCCCGAGTTCAAGGCCATGGGCGGCGGACTGCGGGGCAGTGTGATGATCGTGGGTCCCTTGCTGGCGCGGTATGGTCGCGGCTACATCCCAACGCCCGGTGGCGATAAGATCGGGCGTCGTCGTCTGGATACGCACTTCATCGGCTTCCAGAACCTGGGTGCCGAGTTCCACTACGATGCCAAGGAGAGCTTCTACCGCGTGGAGGCCAAGCGCCTGAAGGGTTCCAGCATGTTGCTGGACGAGCCCAGCGTGACCGGCACCGCCAACATCGTGATGGCCGCCGTGCTCGCCGAAGGCCGCACCACCATCTACAATGCGGCCTGCGAACCCTACCTGCAGCAGCTCTGCAAGATGCTGAACCGCATGGGCGCCAAGATCACCGGCATCGGCAGCAACCTGCTCGTGATCGACGGTGTGGACGCCTTGGGCGGCACCGAACACCGCATGCTGCCGGACATGATCGAGATCGGCAGCTTCATCGGACTGGCCGCCATGACACGCAGCGAGATCCTGATCAAGGACACGGGATACGACCACCTCGGCTGCATCCCCGATGTGTTCCGCAAAATGGGCATCACCGTGGTGCGTCAGGGCGACGATATCCTGGTGCCCGAGCACGACCACTACAAGATCAAGACCTTCATCGATGGCAGCATCATGACCATCAGCGATCACCCCTGGCCGGGTTTCACGCCCGACCTGCTGAGCATCGTGCTGGTAGTGGCCACCCAAGCCAAGGGCAGCGTGCTCATCCACCAGAAGATGTTCGAGAGCCGCTTGTTCTTCGTGGACAAGCTGATCGACATGGGGGCACAGGTCATACTCTGCGATCCGCACCGCGTGGTGGTGAACGGGCAGGACTTCCAGAATCCGCTGCGCGCGATCCGCATGACCAGCCCCGACATCCGCGCTGGTGTTGCCTTGCTCATTGCGGCCTTGAGCGCCGAGGGCACCAGCATCATCGACAACATCGGCCAGATCGACCGTGGCTACCAGCACATCGATACGCGCTTGAACGCCTTGGGAGCACGCATCGAACGCATTGCGTGATCCGCTCCTGAGCGTGCCCCGCACCGCTGTATCGGGTGTTCGATCACGGGATCCCCATTGCGGCACGTTCTTGGCTGTGCGCCGGGCGACACCCACATCCTACATTTGCCCAATGACCATTCGCACCCTCATGTCCAAGTTGCAGATCATCACTGTTGCCGCAGTGGCTTTATTGGCCATCTATGGTTTCGCCAGCCGGCTGGAAAGCACCGGTGCGACCGAACAAGCCGGCGCCAAAGTGGGCACAAGCATCGGGGACAAGGCACCTGAGCTCGCCTTCATGAATCCGGACAGCACCAAGGTCATCAAGCTTTCGGAGCTCCGCGGCAAATATGTGCTCATCGACTTTTGGGCCAGCTGGTGCGGTCCTTGCCGCAAGGAGAACCC
>JBIIYD010000331.1:0-2652 GCA_044347005.1 Flavobacteriales bacterium
GCGTTACACCGCTACGGGTCCGCTATTCAATACGGTGAACCCGGCCAGCCGCACCATCCTGTTGGGTGAATCGGCAAGCACGGGCATACCCAATACGCATGAATCGCACAGCACGGGTTCCCTGGCCTTCGGTGATGACGGAACCCTGCTGGCGACCACGGGCGATGGAGCGAGTTATGGCAGCACGGACGTTGGAAGTGCCGGCGAAACCTACTGGGCCACCGCATTGGCCGAAGGGATCATCCGTACGCAGGAGAACGTGGGAGCATTCCGCTCGCAGATGGTGAACAGCCTGAACGGCAAGGTGCTCCGCTTGGACCCCAACACGGGTGATGGCGTAGCGAGCAACCCGTGGTACGACCCCGATGCACCGCGTGCACCGCGCTCACGGGTGTGGGCCATGGGCTTGCGCAACCCTTACCGCATGACTTTCCGGCGAGGCTCGGGAAGCACGGATCCGGCGGCCGGGGATCCGGGGACGCTCTATATCGGGGATGTGGGTTGGAACGCTTGGGAGGAACTCAACGTGTGCTACGAAGGAGGCATGAACTTCGGTTGGCCCTTGTTCGAAGGGATGGAAGCCCAAGTGAACTACACCGGTGCATTGACCGAAAACCTCGATGCCCTGAACCCCTTGTACGACGGCATCAACTGCACTCAACAGTATTTGCGTTTCGTGGACCTTCTCAAGCAGGACACGCCGATACACCTGAACGGGCACCCCAACCCCTGCGATGCCTCCACACAGATCCCCAATACGGTCCCCAAGCATTTCCACGCCAGGGCCGGCGTGGATTGGAGCCATGGCAACCAATCCCGGGTAGCCGGTTTCAATGGCGCGCAAGCCGCATCCTTCGATCTGGATGCCGGGAACTCACCCGTTCCAGGGCCTCGGTTCGGTGGGTATGCGGGCATTGCAGGGGCTTGGTTCGAGGGGGAGAACATGCCCGTTGGATACCAGAACAGCAGCTTCCATGGCGACTTCGCATCGGGCTGGATCCGTCGTTTCATGTTCGACGAGAACGATCTGCCGTTAAGTGTCCATGACTTCGCAACGGGGCTCGGCAGTATTGCGTGGATCGGTTCAGGCCCGGACGGTTGTGTATGGTATATGCGTTATAGTTCCAACGAATTACGACGCATATGTTACACCCTTGCTGTGGACCTTCCGCCTATTGCAGTGGCCCAGCAGAACGTGCAATACGGGGTGGGACCGCTCAACGTCCAGTTCACGGGCAGTGGCAGCAGCGACCCGGAGAATACGACCCTGACATACCTCTGGAATTTCGGTGATGGCCAGACCAGTTCCCAGGCCGACCCCCAACACGTGTTCACGGCGCCACCCGGTGTGCCGACCAGCTTCACCGTTACTCTGACCGTCACCGATGGAGGCGGACAATCGGCATCCACCAGTCTGCTCGTGTCCTTGAACAACACACCGCCCGAGGTATTCATATCGAGCTTCTTGAACGGTGGTTTCTACCCGATCGGAGTGGATACGCTCTACACCTTGGAGGCCGATGTGAGCGATGCCGAACACGGCCCGGGCCAGTTGACTTATGCCTGGCGCACCACGCTCTTCCACAATACGCACAACCACCCCGAACCGATCGACCCGACTCCGGTAACGAGTTCGGTGATCAGCGGTGTCGGTTGCGATGGTGAAACGTACGCTTATCGTGTGCAACTGACGGTGACCGATGCAGGAGGGTTGTCGACTACGGTAGCCAACTGGCTGTACCCACGTTGCCAGGCCATCGCGCCTACCGCGATCATCAATGCGTCCGCGATCAATGGCCAAGGTCCTTTGATGGTGGTCTTCGACGGAACGGATTCCTATGACCCGGGTACGATCGTAAGTTACTCCTGGGATTTCGGGGATGGTACCTTCAGTACGAGCTCCATGCCATCGAAGGTCTTCACGGATATCGGTGACCATTATGTAACGCTTACCGTGACCGATGATGATGGACTGGTGGGCCAAAGCCAGCGCGTGATCACCGTCTACGACCTTTCGCCCCCGCAGTGCGTTGGGGCTTCCGGCAGTATTCTGCGGGAGTACTTCGCAAACGTGGCCGGGGTATCCGTAGCCGACTTGATCAACAGCCCGAACTACCCCGGCAACCCGACATCCGTTACCTATCCCAATAGCTTACAAGGCCCCGTCAACCAAGCCAATACCTATGGGGCTCGCATGCGTGGCTACATCATCGCCCCGCAGAACGGGAACTACGTCTTCACCGTAGCAGCGGACGACAATGCCGTTGTGTACTTGAGCCCGAACAGCGACCCGCAGTTCAAGCAGGTCATCTGCAACGTGCCGGGATGGACGGATCCCGGGCAGTTCGACAAGTATCCCGTACAGACCAGTGCGTCCATCTACTTGGTGGCTGGTGCATACTACTATGTCGAAGTATTGCACAAAGAAGGTTCGGGCGGCGATCATGCGGCACTTTGGTGGCAAACTCCATCCAACGGCACCCGCGTCGTTGTTCCTGGCAGCGTGTTGGCCCGTTGGCAGGATTGTGGTCCCAGCGTAAGGGTGCGCACCTATATGCAAGGACCCTGGGACCCTGCGACGAACCTGATGCGGGATGACCTCCGGGCTGCGGGCCTGGTGCCATCGACCGAACCCTATACGGCTCTGGGCTT
>JBIIYD010000111.1:0-9170 GCA_044347005.1 Flavobacteriales bacterium
ATGGAGGAATACCTCGGGGAGACTTACGGCATCACGGTGTACCAGGAACAGGTGATGTTGCTGAGCCAGAAACTCGCCGGCTTCAGCAAGGGCGATGCGGACATCCTGCGCAAGGCCATGGGCAAGAAGGACCGCGCCACGCTGGACAAGATGAAGGGCAAGTTCCTGGAAGGCACCTCGGAACGCGGCTTCGACAAAAAGGTGTGCGAGAAGGTGTGGACCGATTGGGAGGCCTTCGCGCAATATGCCTTCAACAAATCGCACAGTACCTGTTACGCCTTCGTGGCATACCAGACGGCGTGGCTGAAAGCGAACTACCGTTCGGAGTTCATGGCCAGCGTGCTCACGCATTCGCAGAGCAACATCGACAAGATCACCTTCTTCATGGAAGAGTGCCGTCGTATGGGCATATCGGTGCTGGGACCCGATGTGAACGAGAGCCAATACCGGTTCAGCGTGAACAAGGCGGGGCAGATCCGCTTCGGGCTGGGTGCCGTGAAGGGTGTGGGCGAGGGCGCCGTGGAAGCCTTGGTGAACGACCGCACCGAGAACGGACCTTACTCCAGCGTCTTCGACCTTATGCGTCGGGTGGACCTGCGTGCCGCCAACCGCAAGGCCTTGGAAAGCCTGGCCTATGCGGGTGCCTTCGATGGCCTCAAAGTACCACGCGCCTGTTTCTTCCACAGCACCGGCGAAGGCAAACCCACATGGATCGAAACGCTGGTGCGATACGGACAACAGCACCAGAGCGGTGAGGATGCCGCCCAGGTGAGCATGTTCGACATGGCCGAGGGCGATGCGGCGATACCCGAGCCGGCACTGCCGCAGATCGAAGGCTGGAGCGCGCTGGAGCAGTTGCACCACGAAAAGGAAGTGATCGGGTTCTACCTGAGCGGTCACCCGCTGGACGACCACCGCTTGGAGATCAAGTTCCTATGCAATGCCACACTGCCGGACCTGAAGGAGCTGGACAAACTGAACGGCAGGGATGTCACCTTCTCGGGCATCGTGACCAAGGCCGAGCACCGCATCGCCAAGAGCGGCAAACCCTTCGGCAGCTTCAGCCTGGAGGACCACCATGGAACGCACGACTTCATGCTCTTCAGCGAGGATTACATGAAGTACAAGCTTTACATGCAGCAGGGCGCCCTGCTCCTGCTGAAGGGCAGGGCCAGCCAGCGCACCTGGGGCCGCGATGAAGGGCAGATGGAGTTCAAGATCAGCAGCATCGACCTGCTCGGCGATGCCCGTGAGAAATACATCACGAAGCTGAATTTGAAGCTCGAAGCCGAGCGCGTCACCGACGATCTGGCCAAAGAACTTGGACAGCTGTTACAGGCCAGCCCGGGCACCTGCAAAGTGAACGTGCAGGTGGTGAGCCATGCGGAAAACCTCGCCGTGGAAGTGCCCAGCAAGGGCTTGACCGTAGCGGTCACGGAAGAACTTGTGAGAGGGCTGGACGGGCTGGCGCAGGTGAAGTGGTCGCTGAATTGATCGTCCTGCCGCTTATTTGTGTTGCAATTGGAAACCTGACACGCTCTGACTTTCCGGCAGAATACTTTCCATGGCAAGGAGTTAGCTGGGCGCGAGGTACCTTTGCAGTCCCTATCCGAATGTGGAAATGTTGGAATGGGAGTATGTGGAGATGAGCTCCCGATCCCGGACCTTCGGATCCCTGCAAGGACAAGGAACAAGTAACCGAACCAAGCGCAGCAGCGCACCCACAACAACATGGCACTCGAATTCACCGACAGCAATTTCGAAGAACTCGTCCTCAAGAGCGACAAGCCCGTGCTCGTAGACTTTTGGGCAGAATGGTGTGGACCCTGCCGCATGGTGGGTCCCGTGGTGGAGGAACTGAGCAAGGAATACGACGGCCGCGCTGTTGTTGGCAAGCTCAACGTGGACAACAACGCCGCCATCAGCATGAAGTACGGCATCCGCAGCATCCCCACCCTGCTCGTGTTCAAGAACGGCGAGATCGTGGATCGTGCCGTGGGCGCAGTGCCCAAGAGCCAGCTGGCGCAGAAGCTGGACGGGCAGCTGGCCTGAATCCGGTCATAAAGCAAGAAAAGACAGGGCGGTGAGGAATTAGTCGCACTGCGTCAAGCGTACGAAAGCCCGGGAATGTCCTGGGCTTTCTTCTTTATCACCCGTTTCACCACCTCTACGGAACTCTGCCGATCTTTACCCTTCCCCATGCCGATCGACCAGAAACACATCCAATCGCTGAGCGCCCTTGAGTTCAAGGCCCGTCAGGTGGTGGAGGGCTTCCTGGCAGGCCTGCACAAGAGCCCCTTCCACGGTTTCAGCGTGGAGTTCGCCGAACACCGGGCGTACAACAGCGGCGAGAGCACCCGCCACATCGACTGGAAGCTCTACGCCCGCACCGACAAGCTCTTCGTGAAACGCTACGAGGAGGAGACCAACCTGCGCTGCCACCTAGTCCTGGATGCATCAAGCTCCATGTACTACCCGGCGAAGGCCGAGACCAAGGAGTTCAACAAGGTGGAATTCGCGGTGCATGCTGCGGCTGCCTTCATCCAGATGCTGCGCAAACAGCGCGATGCGGTGGGGCTAACGGTATTCAGCGATCACGTGAAGTTGGCAGAGCGGGCACGCAGCAATGCCGTCCACCTGCGCCATCTGATGAACCAGTTGGAAGCCATGCTCGCCGCCGATGCCCCGGCACGCGGCCAGACCACCAGCGTGGTGGAGGCCCTGCACGACATCGCCCAGCGCGCCCACCGGCGTAGCCTGGTAGTGATACTAAGCGACATGCTTGACGGCAGCGACAAGGACGACGAGGTCTTCGACGCCTTGCAGCACCTGCGGTTCAACAAGCATGACATCATCCTCGTCCACGTGGTGGACCGCAAACACGAGTTGGAACTGGACCTGCAGGACCGCCCCTACACCTTCGTGGATGTGGAGACCGGCCAGCAGGTGAAGGCCCACCCGAGCGAGGTGCGCGATGCCTACAAAGCCGCCATCACCGAGCGCTGGCACCAGCTGAAGCTGAAGTGCGGCCAGTACCGCATCGACCTGGTGGAGGCGGACATCAACGCGGGCTTCGAACCGATCCTGTTGGAGTTCCTGATGAAGCGGGCGCGGTTGTACTGATGGATCGTTCGTCGTAGTTCGATGGTCGGAATGTGCTGTTGTTGAAGGTGGTCCATGGCCCCTCGAGGGCCGCTGATAGCCGCTCTGGACAAGGGTTCGCCCCCCGAACATCGAACAACGCCATCCTGAACACTTGCACATTCATTTTTGAACCCTACATTTGCAGCCGCTTCGTTGAAAAACGAGGTTAGTCGGACCGGTAGTTCAGCTGGTTAGAATGCCGCCCTGTCACGGCGGAGGTCGCGGGTTCGAGTCCCGTCCGGTCCGCAAAAGAGCCCCTTTCGAGGGGCTTTTTTCATTTACGGACATGTGCGCTTCGGATTCCGAGGACGCGAATGCTTGGGGTGGAAGTGATGGCCCCAACGACCTTGTTTCCAGTATTCCTCCTTAGGCGCTCGGGCCGCCTCCGCAGTTCGGCGGAGATCTCGACTGCTTCTGGGAGTCCGCTTAACCGGCCTGTTAACTTCGCGTTCCTGCTCCTTTCCGACCTCTCCTCCCCAACATGTCGACGCGCCTTTCCTTGACTTTCGTACTCCTCTTATTCACCTCGGTGCACCAAGCGCAGGAATTCGCACCAGCTGATACCACAGGTGTGGCTCGCCTGGTGAGTCGCTGCGAAGCAGCAGTGAAAGTAGATGCTGACAGTGCCCTGCGCATTTGTCGATCCGCGCTGGCCACCATTGGCCGTAAGGGCGCAGCCTATGACCGTGCCGTGGTGCTTGCCGCGATGGGCCGCTACGAACTGGGGCATGGAAAGGCCGCCGCCGGCAAAGGCCATTTGAAGGCCGCGGACGCCGCTTTCGGGGTAGCTGCATCCGAGGAAGGCGTGGCCGATACAGAGCGCGTGGCTCGCTTGGAGCGCTGGGCAGCTGTACGGATCGCCAAAAGCGACCATGCTCGGGCTCTTGTACTACTTGAGGAAGCCATGGGCCTGGCAAGCGGGAGCACGGAACGCGAGCGACTGATGCGCCTATCCATAGAGCAGGCCGTTGCCATGCGCGATGCAGGAAAAGCCGTGGCCCTTACTGAACAATTTCAAAGCATGCGCGACAGCTTGCGCGAACAAGGCCTCAGGACAACGCTGGACAGCCTGCAAGCCAGGTACAAGGCCGACCTCGAACAGGTCGAAGCCAACACCACCCAGGAAAAGAAGGACCGGCAAGAAGAGCGCGATGTACTGCGCTTCCATCGGATGATATTATCAGGCCTGTTGCTCGTCCTTGCGCTTGCCTTGATCATCGTACTTCTTCAGCGGCGGCCAAGGAACGTGAGAGGCCAGGAAGACCCCGCAATCGTGCACGCTATCAAGCCCACCGTGAGCGGAACGGCAGAGCAGGTCCTGCAGCCTGTGGCTGCTCTTTCGCCAAAGGCTTTCCCGGCATTGCACACCCAACCTGATCCGCTCTTCATACAGGCCTGTTTGTTGCGCTGCGAACGCCTCCTACGCGACCAAGCCTCCTTGGAGGCCTTGGCATTGATACAGCAATTGGGCAGCTTGCTCCGAACGAACGCGGAACATGCGGCGCTCCAGAGCATTGCATTGGATGCAGAAATGGCAGCACTGCGTTCCTTCCTGAAGATCGCTTCACAAGTAAGTGGTGCGCTGCGCTTCGAGGTTAACGCAACACCGGAACTCTCCGGAAAAGATGCTCGGATGCCGACATTGATCATGCAACCGTTCCTTCAATACCTGGTATGGAATGGTGAGACACCGAAAGGGACCGAACGCAGTATTACCATCCTCTTCAGTAACGGTCCCGGGGGAATGCGCTGCACCATGGTGGACAATGGGATCGTGCGCAAAAGCGCAGATGACGCCTTGACCATGCACTTGAACGCCATCCACGACGAACGCTTGGAGGTAGCCGCGCAGCGCATGCAGCAGAAAGGCAGCTTCGTGATCAACGACCTGAAGGATGCCAACGGCGGTCCGGCGGGCACCGAAGTGGTGATCGAATTGAAGGTGTGACGCCAAGGTGCGGGTCGATCTGCTCGATGCACGCACACCGAAGCGGCTACATTGCGTAATGGCCAACGATCGCTCGGCATATGTTGGGCGGTCTTGTTCCGGAACAAGTTTAGCCCGGCCGCTATACATCCTTCGACCAGTGCGATCGATCCAGCGGTATCGGGTGTTATCCGATGGCACCTTCTAACTTGGCCCACGGCTCGGCACACATGGACCTGCGCAGCACCACCCTGCTTTTCACCGTATTCCTTGCCGGATCCGCGGAAGCCCAACTACCAGCGCCGCTCCGGCCCTTGCTCATGGCCGATACGACGTCAGCTCCGAAGTACGACACGGCCTATGTATACAGCCACAAGAACGCGTTCAGCATCGGCTACGTGAGTTCGTTGCAGAACGCATTGATCAGCGTGAGCGACAGCTTGGGGAACACCTTGGACCATACCACCAACAACCCCACACAGTATGGGCTCGGTGTCAGCCTGGGTTGGCTCAGCGGCGAGTTCACCTTCACGGTACCAGGGGTGTCCGTAGCCGACCCGCAGAAGGGCGAGACGGAATCGCGCAACTACGGGCTGGGCATTACCGGTCGCCGGCTCATCGGTCGCGCCTTCTTCAATAGCAGCAAAGGTTTCTTTCCGGAACAGGCCGCTGTGGCCGACAGCACGTGGCAGCCGGGCGAGCCCTATCCGGTGCGACCGGACATCCACAGCAACACCTTCCTGGCCTCGGCGAACTATGCCCTTTCGCGCAAGCGGCGCTATTCCTTCAAAGCGGCCTTGTACCAGACCGAACGGCAGCGGCGCAGCGCAGGCACCTTCCTTGCCGGCGGCACACTCTGGATCAACGACATCCGCAGCAGCGAACCCTTCGTACCCACCGATGCCAATTCAAGCTTCGTCGGCAATACGGCCTTCGACCAGGTGCGTCGCACCGTGATCGGCGCTACGTTCGGATACACGCACACCTTCGTGCTGTTCCGGAAGGCCTTCCTCACCACCACGCTCGTGCCCGGCATCAGCGCACAGCAGCAGCGCATCGCGCTCAGTGGTGGCACTTCCGATGAAAGCGACTGGCGCATGGGTGGCGTGGCCGAGTTCAAATTCGGCGTGGGCTACAATGGCGATCGTTTCTACACAGCGATCACCGGGGCCAACTATTTCAGCTCGGGCGATACCGACGAAGGGGTGAACATCACCACCGGTTTCCGCTTCGTGCGCTTCACCGTGGGTGTTCGCATCAAACAACCGAACAGTAGATTCCTGCGTGGCTTGGGGCTCACGAGCTGATCCGCAGAACGCGTTCCGGTCCTGAGCTACCGTTCACTCCACGCGTTGAAGTGATCCTTAGCCGCTGCTGAAGCACATCACTGATACTTGTTCCGCACCGACCTACATTGCGGGAACAGTCAAGCCCAGTACCAAGGATGTCCGCCAACCCCTTCGCCTTCACCGGCCTTTTCGACGCGGAAGTGGAGGTTTCGCGGATGGCCCACGGCGACAATGCTCTTGAAGCCCGCGAACGTAGCGGCTTCTGGAAGGCGTTGCGCACGGCCGTCACGGAGCCGATGTTCCTGCTGCTCGTGGCGGCGGCGACCATCTACTTCATTGTGGGTGATACCAGTGAGGCCTGGTTCATGCTCGGCGCCATCGTCCTCGTAAGCACCATCTCGCTCTACCAGGACCAGCGCAGTCGGAAGGCGCTGGAGGCACTGGCGCAGTTCAGCCAGGCGAAGGCGCGCGTGATCCGCAACAACACCGTGGTGGAGATCCCCACCGAGGAACTGGTGGTGGGCGATCACGTGGTGGTGAACGAAGGTGAACTGCTACCCGCGGATGGGCTGGTGGTACACGCCAACGACTTCGCGGTGAACGAGTCGATCCTGACGGGCGAGCCGTTCTCTGTCCACAAGGACACCGAGGGCGGGAAGAACAGCGCGGTGTTCCGCGGCACGCAGGCCGTGGGCGGGTTGGCGGTGGTGCGCATCACCCTGGTGGGTGCGGCATCGGCTTTGGGCAAGATCGGCACCTCGATGACGGCGATAACCGAAACCCGATCACCGTTGGAGCAGCAGATCGGTCGTTTCGTCCGGAACATGGCGATCGTGGGCATGGCCTTCTTCGTGGTGGTCTGGGGACTCAACTTCAATGCTTCGGGCGATCTGCTGGACAGCCTGTTGAAGGGCCTTACGCTGGCGATGAGCATCCTGCCCGAAGAGATCCCCGTGGCCTTCACCACCTTCATGGCCCTGGGGGCGTGGCGCCTGATGAAGCTCGGTATCCTGGTGAAGCATGCCAAGACCGTGGAGACCCTCGGTTCCGCCACGGTGATCTGCACCGACAAGACAGGCACCATCACCGAGAATAAGATGGAACTGGCCGCGCTCCATGTATGGAGTGAGGAAACCTCGCGTGATCCGAAGCACTGGGACACGGACGCGGCGCGGCACTTGATCACTACCGCCATGTGGGCCAGCGAACCCGTGCCCTTCGACCCCATGGAGACCGCGCTGCACAAGGTCTACGGAGCGGTGACCGACCGCGATCTGCGCCCTGAATTCAACATGGTGCACGAATATCCCTTGAGCGGCAAGCCGCCGATGATGACCCACGTCTTCGCCAAGGATGGCGGTCCGCGCATCATCGCCGCGAAGGGTGCGCCGGAAGCGATCCTTGCATGTTCGACCTTGAATGCCACGGAACGCACTGCGGTGCTCGCGCAGGTGGAAGCCTTGGCCGAAAAGGGATACCGCGTGTTGGCCGTGGGCGAGACCACACAAGAAGGCGATGTTTGGCCGGTCGAGCAGCAGCTGTTCACTTTTACCTACCTCGGACTGGCGGCCTTCCACGATCCGCCGAAGAAGAACATCACGCAGGTCTTCAACAGCTTCCGTGATGCAGGGATCCGCGTCAACATCATCACCGGCGACAATGCCGTTACCACCCGCGCGATCGCAAAGGAAGTGGGCTTCTCCGTGGAAGGGCGAGCTCTAAGCGGCGATGAGGTGCTGGCGATGAGCGACGCTGAACTGGACGTTGAATTGCGGACGAGCAACCTCTTCACCCGCATGTTCCCCGAGGCCAAACTGCGTGTGGTGAACGCATTGAAAGCACAGGGCCACGTGGTGGCGATGACCGGCGACGGCGTGAACGACGGTCCCGCACTGAAGGCCGCTCACATCGGCATTGCCATGGGCAAGCGTGGTAGCGAACTGGCGAAGGAGGCCGCTGCGCTGATCCTACTGGATGATGACCTGGGCCGCATGGTGGACGCCGTGGCCATGGGCCGCAAGATCTACGGCAACCTGAAAAAGGCCATCCAGTACATCATCAGCATCCACATCCCCATCATCCTTACGGTCGCGCTTCCCCTGCTGCTGGGCTGGTTGTACCCCAACATCTTCACTCCTGTCCATGTGATCTTCGTGGAGCTGCTGATGGGCCCCACCTGCAGCATCGCCTACGAGAGCGAACCGATCGAAGCCGGCAGCATGCAACGCAAGCCCCGTCGCATGGACCTCACCTTCCTCTCATGGAGCGAGCTGCGCACCAGCCTGATGCAAGGGCTGATGATCACCGCCGGTACCCTGTTCTGCTACCAGTGGGGCGTGATGCACCACCTGGGCGAGGACATGACGCGTACGCTCGTCTTCACGGCATTGGTTGTGGCGAACATCGCGCTCACCCTGGTGAACCGCTCGTTCGAACAGTCTATCTGGAGCACGCTGCGCTACCGGAATTGGTTGCTACGCGGCATCCTCGCGATCACCGTGCTACTGCTTGCCTCGCTGCTCTACGTGCCGTTCTTGCGCGACTTCTTCCACCTTGCCTCGCCGAACGCACAACTCCTGGGGCTCGCCAGCGGCGTAGGCTTGATCAGCGTACTGTGGTATGAAGGCGTGAAGTGGTGGGGAAGGCGTTCACACCGGCCGACGACCTGAGCCGAAAGGTGAACAGGTACTTTACAACACGCGCCGATCGAACCTCAACCTTGGGCGCTGCGCCACCCCGCGATCGCATCCAGGAAAGCCTGCCCGAACTGGCTGGCCTTGTGGTCGCCAACTCCGTTCACCAGGCGGAAC
>JBIIYD010000112.1:0-9079 GCA_044347005.1 Flavobacteriales bacterium
CTGTCCTGTGGCGATGTCGTGGAGTTCAATACCGACCCGACGGCAAGCGTGAGCGCGGGTAGTGGAGTTTTCGCTTCGGGTCTTGGTTCGGGCGGCGAGCAGCTCTTCGCATTCCAAGGCAGCCTGGAGAACCCTTCATTCGTGGCGGGTTTCACCTCAGGCACGGTGATCGCCTCTGGAGCAACCTCTGGTACCTCCACCTATGTACCTGACGCCCTGGCCGAGGGCACGAATTTCATCGCGCTCAGTTCGCTTACCGGTGCTGCATACCTCACTTCGGGTACCAACAACCGCGCACCTGCCGCTCAACGGGCATATATCAACAACATCAGCAATTGGTCCAACGGCAACACGGGATCATGGCCCATCTACACCTTCGGTTGCTCCGATCCGGTGCTCGATGATCCCGATCCGATCAGCCTTTCCGGTTTCCTGACCACGTTGCCTGCACCCAGTGCAGCACAAACCTTTTCCATCTCGGCCACGAACCTCAATGGAGCTTTGTTGGTGACCGCACCGGCTGGTTTCGAAGTGCGCGAGGAAGGCATAGACCCATGGGGTCCTACACTGAGCTTCGCGGCAGCGCCAACCCTGGACAAGGATGTCGAAGTGCGTTTGATCGGCAACGCTGTGGGCCAGTACATCGACAATGTGGTCATCAGCAGCCCGGGACTGTCGGACAAGAACGTGCTCCTGGAGGGTGAAGTGCAAAACCCGCCGGACCCGACGTTGAATACCGATCCCGTCTCCATGTCCTTTGCCAACGTGTGCATTGGTGAGGAGAGCGCCCCGCAGACCTTCCTGCTCACCGGTTTCAACCTCGATGATGCGCAGGACGTAACGGTCGGACCATTGGCCGGATTTTCCTTCAGCGACGACGAGTTCGGCACCTACGGAACGGAGCTCGTTATCACTCCGGAATTCGGTGAAGTGAATGCTTCGGTGTGGGTCATCTTCAGCCCGGTCGATGCGATCGACTACAGTGGTAACATTTCCGTAAGTGGAGGTGACGCCACGCCCATTGATGTGGCGGTGAGTGCCGTAGGTGTGAACACTCTTCCTTCCGTAAGTACTGTGGGTGCATCGGCCATCACCGAGACCGAGGCCACCGTTTCCGGTAACATCTCTTCGGATGGCTGCCAAGTGGTCACGGCTTATGGCATCGAATACTCTTCCGTGGAGGATTTCACACCCGGCACTGGAACTGCGGTGCCATCGACCAACATCATCCTTGGTGATTTCTCGGTGGACCTCACCGGCTTGGACGAGGGCAGCTCGGTTTACTACCGCGCTTATGCCGTAAGCGATGCGGGCACAGCATATGGCGATCAATTCACTTTGAACACGCTTCGTCCGGTGATCGCCTTGTGGACCTACGAACCCTTGCAAGGAGCCACTGCCACGCCTACCCCGAACATCGGGACCGGCTCTTCGGCACTGGTGGGTTCCATGACCGGAGCGGGTACGGGCACTGGAATGAACACGGTATCGGGATGCGGTGCTCAAACGAGCGGCGCGACCGCATGGGCCGTTGGGACCGCGGCTCCTGGCACGAACGAAAGCAGCGGAGGCGAATTCAGGACGAGCACCTTGGGCTACGAGAACATAGCGGTGCAATGGGAACAGCGGTGGTCCAATACCGCCTCCAATACCGTACGCTTGCAGTATACGCTCGATGGCTCCGCCTGGACCAACTTCGAGATGACCGACGACAATACGAGCTATTGCATCGGAAGCCTGAACAACGGACGTTTTGAAGCGGTCGGTGGCGATGTATATCGCAGGATCACCGCGGACCTCGGAGCTATTTCAGGTGTGGACAACAACCCGAACTTCGGATTCCGTGTTGTGGCAGCCCACTATCAAGGCACCGGTGAATTCCGTCAGGCGAATGCGCCGGCCAGTGTTGCAACCGGTGGCACCTGGCGCTTTGATAATGTCACCGTGAGCGGTCTGGCCTTGCCGCCAGTCCCGCCGACAAAGTTGGTCATCACCGAAGTCAATGGTGGGCTGGATGTGGAGCAGAACGCCCCCTTCTCGATCACGGTACAAAGCCAGGACGAGGACGGCATCCCCCAGAATGTCGATGCCGATACCGAAGTCACCATCGCGTATGTCAGCGGTGTAGGCGGAAACCTCGGTGGCACCCTTGTGGGCACCATCACGGCGAATACGAGTGAGGTGACGATAGCTGGCATCGTTTACGACGCTTTGGACCCTGCAGTGGAGGTAAGCGCTTCGGTAACCGCCGGTGATCCGCTCACGGCTGCAACTAGCTCTTTCCCAGTACTCGGGGTGGCCACTCAACTCTCATTCGTGGGCCTCGCTGCATCCGGCTTTGTGGATGTGCCCCTTGCGACGTTCACTGTTGAGGTGCGTCGCGATGACAACAGTGTGGTCACGACCTTCAACGATGACGCCACCATAACCCTCTTCTCCGGGACCGGTGCGGTGCTCGGCACATTGACGAGCCCTGCGGTCGCGGGTGTGGCAAGCTTCAGCGGTATCGCTTTCGATGCGTCGGGTATCAAGGTGCTTTCCGCGACAAGTGGAAGCCTTACCGTGAACAGTGATGAGATCACGATCACCGCGTTCCAGTTCGGGGCGGGCAATTTGGTGGTGCTGCAGGCAGAGGCCAGTGCCAATAACACCACGGCCACTGTGGTCGAGCTTCAGTCCACAACGACCAATGCATCCCCGGTCTCGACGTTCGTAATACCGGGCACCGGAAGTGAAGCCATCCGCATCAGCGGATCAGCGACCAGCACGGGATATGTTTCGCTCTCCGACGATCGCACGCTGCTGTCGTTCAATGGGCACAACTCGACCATTACCGGTTCCAACGCGAACACGCTTAATCCACGAGCGGTCGTGTCCGTTACTCCGAATGGATCCGTTGGTATTGCTACGACATATACGGCCAGCAGTGGTAACCAGACCCGCAGTTCCACTACCTTGGACAATAGCAACTGGTTCATCGCGGATCAAGGTGGTCTATATACCAATGCATCCGCTGCGCCAAGCCCATCGGGCAACCTGCGTGCCATCAAATCCTTCGGAGGAGTGGTGTATGCTGGACAGGCGTCCGGTTCGCCTACGGTGATCCAGGTAAGCACGGTAAGCGCGCCTTCCAGTGCTACGCTGAGCGGTCTGCCCGGTTTGACCAACAATGCCAGCCACCAGGACTTCTATTTGGTGCAGAGCGGTGAGAATGGTCTACAACACGACGTACTGTATGTGATCTCAGCCACAAGCAATACCGCTGGTACCATCGCCAAGTTCTCGCTGGTCGGAGCAAGTTGGGTGGCCAACGGGACCTTCTCCACCGGCGTTGGCGGCTTCGGTCTTACGGCGGAAGCGACTGGATCGGGCGCCTTGCTCTACCTGACCACGGGTCAAGGTGCTTTGGTTGCCAACCAAGTGCTGCGATTGACGGATGATGCGGGCTACAACGAAGTCATCGACATCAATGCGTCAAACAACCTGGTGGTGTATACCGCACCTGCGGGACGGATCCTGAAGGGTGTGGACTTCGCTCCGCAGCCCTGCATAGCTCCCGAAGTGGCCTCGATCACCAGCAACGGTCCTGTATGCAGCATCGATGAACTGGAGCTGAATGCGACGGTGACCGGCAGCGGTACCCTCGAACTCGCTTGGAGTGGTGCGGGGACCTTCTTGCCGGACAATGCTTCGCTGGAAGTAGGCGTGAGCGGGGCTCAAAGCGGCACCTACAGCGTGACCGTGACCAACGCCTGCGGAAGCGATCAAGCGGACGTGGTCGTCGTTGTCGATCAGGCCACCACTTGGTATGAGGACACGGATGGCGACGGCTATGGGGATGCCACGGTAAGTGTACAAGACTGCACACAGCCCAACGGCTTTGTAGCCGACAACACGGACAACTGCCCGACCGTTGCGGGTCGTCAAGGTGATTTCTGCGATGTGCAGGCCAACGACCCGAGCCTCTATGTGCTGGGTACCCTCAATGGCTCATGCACCTGTGAACCGACAACTCCCGACGTGTTCGTGAATTTGGAGCTGAGAAAGCCGAACGGCAATAACCCGACGATCGGCTGGGAGATCATCGGTGTGGACCTTCCACTTCAGCCTGTGGTTTGCAGCGGTGGCGGCTACTCTGCGAGCAATGGTGTGGCACCGATCGTAGCCCAGTGCGGGCTGCCCAACGGCTGCTTCCGCTTGCGTGTGTTGGACAGCAGTGGCGATGGTTTCGGCACTGGTGGTGGTTACCAGTTGCGCCTTACGGGCGCCAACCCGGCCGATATCCGGATCATCGACAACCTGGGCAACTTCACCGCAGGTAACGTGAGTTCCATCAGCAGCGGTCCCAACGCCTTCTGCTTCCCGATGAGCGAGCAGAAGCCGATCTTCACCAGCCGCGAAAAACTGGACTGGACCGCAGGCCAGTACATCGTGGCCGAGGAGGACGGTGCTGTTAGCGCGGAGTGGGATGTAACCCCTCCTGTCGTGCAACCCACCAATACCGGCTACGAGTTCTGGTTCTTCGACCCCAACGGTGGCTACAGTTTCCGCCGTTTCCGCAACCATGCCACCAGCGATGGCTTCGGCAACGTGGGTGCCACCCGTGCCTGCCACATGAAGATCAACAACTGGGCGGCCAGCAGCCACATCCCGGCCAACCGTTTGATGAACGTGCGGATCCGCACCCGTGTGAACGGCGTCAATGGCGCATGGGGTCCTGCCTACCGCTTCAAGATCGATCCGACCTTGGCAGCCTGCCCGCTCACCAAGCTTAACAACATACCGGGCAACCAGTACGAGAGCTGTGACCAAGCCCGCGAGTGGGGTGCAGGCAACTGGATCCATGCCCTACCGGTCACCGGAGCGAACAGATACCAGTTCCGTTTCCGAATTCCAGGTGAAGGATTCAACCAGGTGATCACCAGCAACACCTACTTCCTGCAGTTGAACTGGACCGGTGTGCCCGGCTTGACCCCTGGAAAGACCTATCAGGTGGATGTTCGTATCAGCAAGAACGGTGGTGCCTCCTGGTGCCAGGTTCCCGGCCAGTGGGGCGGTGATGTGTGCACGCTGGAGATCCCCCCTCCGGACGAGATGCAGGGTGGTGGCCAGGAACTGGCGGTGGAAGGCAACAATACCGACCTGCTCATGTGGCCCAACCCCAACAACGGCGCTCAGCTGTGGTTGAGCCTTACCGACATCAAGGAAGGCGTGGAGACGGTGAGCGTGGACATCTTCGACCTCGCCGGCAAACGCGCCATGGCCCGTATCATCCCGACACAAGGCGGCCACCTGAACACGGTGCTCGATGTGAACGGTGAACTCGGTGCCGGGGTCTACATCGTGACCATCACCGCCGGTGACAAGGTGTATACCGAGCGTTTGGTGATCGCCAAATAGTCGGCACGATAGCAACTCCTCAAGCCCCGCCCCGGGTCCGTACGAACGGATCTTGGGGCGGGGCTTCTGCTTGTTGTCCGGACCTTTGACTACTTTTTCCGCACCGATAGCCGAAGTCAGTGAGACATGATCACCTTCGCTTCGAACCACAACGAACAATGCGACCTTCTTTTGAAATGAACCCCATTCGCCACACAGCCACTTCGCTTTTGTTCCTTTTTCTGTGTGTCGGCCTTGATATACATCGGGCATCGGCCCAGGTCTCGGTTACCGCTACTGCGGGTAACCCCGGCCCAACGAACTATACCACCGTCAATGCTGCATTCGATGCGGTGAACGCAGGCACGCACCAAGGCGCGATCGAGTTCCTGGTCACGGGTAATACGACCGAGCCGGCGACCCCTTCGGCGCTGGTGTCCAGTGGCACCGGTGCAGCCAGCTACTCGGCCTTGGTCATTCGCCCGCAAGGCGATCGCATCATCAGTGGCCTGCCTTCTGGTCCTCGTGCGATCCTGCAGTTCAACGGTGCCGACAATGTGACCATCGATGGCGATGACCCGGGTACACCGGGTACGCGCAACCTGACGATCCAAGCATCCGCGCCGAGTGCGCAGGCTGGTATCGGCATCGTGCGCTTCGCGTCGGCAACGGCATCGGCCGATGGGGCCACGAACAACACGTTGCGCAATTGCATCATCATCGGTTCGCGCAGCATGGGTAACTCCACCTTGAACAGTTATGGCATCTACGTGGGTTCGTCCGGCAGTGGGGATATGTTCAACACCGGGTCGTCCTGGAACATGGACGGGCTGACCTTGGAGAACAACAGCATCAGTCGCTGCTTCTATGGGATCTTCTTTGCCGGGAATACGGCCGGTCCTGCCGAAGATCTGGTGATCCGAGGCAACGTATTGGAATCGCCCAGCGCCGCGGATGGCGTAGCATACCGTGGAATCCTGCTTCGCCATGCACCCGGCGCCTTGGTACAGGTCAATACGATCAGCATGTGGACCACCGGTGGCAATACTGGTCCAGCAGGTGGTAATACTGTTGTCGGCATCCACTTGGAAGATGGCAATGCCGGTGCGCAACTGGATGGCAATCGCATCGAGGATCTGCTGCAAGGAAGCACCAGCACTTCGTTGGGTGCTTACGGTATCCTGATCAGCAGTGCCACCAACAACAGCAACATCCGGATCACGAACAACTTCATCCGCGACATCCGCAATTGGAACACGAATGGTGCATACGTCTTCGCTTCATCGTCGGATATTGCCGTGGGCATAAGGGTCACATCCAATGCCACAGGGCTGCAGGTCCTGCACAACACTGTGAGCATGGACCTGCCGAACACCAACACCGGCCAGCCCAGCTTTTCGGCCTGCCTGCAATACACGACCAATGTGAGCGGCTCGGTCGTGCGCAACAACATCTTCTCGAACACCCAGTCAAGCAGCATAAGTGCCAGTCGACACTTCGCCGTACTCGTCAATTCCAACGCGGCATTGGGCACCTTGGACCACAACGCGTACAGCACGCCCGGTGCGACCAATTTTGTGGCTTACAACGGCGCGGACCGTGCCACCTTGGCCGCATGGACCCCCGCGCAGACCGGTTCCATCGACGCCGTGCCTCCCTTCGTTAGCACCACGGATCTGCATTTGGATACGGCTGCACCGACTTACACCTTGTTCGATGGCGCTGGTCTTTCAGGCACCGGGGTCACTGCCGACATCGATGGGGACCAGCGGCCGGAGCCACCCACCTTGGGCGCGGATGAATCCGGCTGCGCGGGGCCGGTACCCACCGTAACCGTTTCGGGTGGTGGTACCTTTTGCTCGAACCTGCCGACCGATGTGGTCTTCACCTTCACGGGTACGGCACCATTCGACTTCACTTACACCGATGGGGCCTCCACGGTGCCTGTCACGGGTCATCCATCAACGGTCTTCACCTTGGTGAATGCAGGGGCGGGCAACTACAGCGTTACTTCCATGAGCGATGCCCTGGCATGCACGGCTGCCGAATTGGGAGGAACGGCTCTGGTGGTCGTGGTGCAGGCACCGGATGCCGGTTCGAATGCCACACTGACCGTTTGCAGTACCGGCCAACCGGCCAATATGTTCGCGGCATTGGGTGGAGCCGATACGGGTGGTGCCTGGACCGGCCCGAGCCAGGTCAATGGCGGCCTGTTCGATCCATCCACGATGGTGGCCGGGGACTATACCTACACCGTGAACGGGACGGCACCTTGTGTTGCAGCCAGTGCTACGGTGGGTGTTGTGGTCGATCCTTGTTTGGGAATCGAAGACCTCGATATTTCCGTTGGCATACGGTGGTTCGGTCAGGACCAAGGAACTCAGCACCACTTTGTCCTTGAAGGAGCGATCCTGCGTGGCATCGCGTTGCGCGATATCATGGGGCGTTCCGTGCCGGCCGTATTGCAGCAGCAAGCAGGAGGTCGTTGGGCCTTGGATATGGCGGGCCGATCCACAGGAGCATATGTCCTGTTCGTTACGACGGACCGCGGAGCTGTTTGGACCAGATTGGTGCATGAGATGCGCTGAGCGACCATGTATGGTCGACTTGTAGCAGGTGCTTTACCGGTCGGATCGATTCCGTGAAGGAAGGGAAGGAGTGCGGAGGTCGACACTGGTATCCGTTCATCCATGCGCTGGTGGTCTTCAACCTGGAACAGTCCCGGTTTCGGTGGCCGCATAACCTTGTGGTCACGTACACTTTGCTCCGGGTCAAGGATCTGTTCATGGATCGTTGATGCTGTCGTCATGTACGGCCCTTGCGGCCGGGATACGTTTGCCGCATGTTCCAACGGCTGCCGTTCGTGCTTCTGCTCGCTGTGCTGGTCGGCTGTGTGAAGGACCGCGATATTGTTCCGGACACGCAACAACCAGGAGGCATCGTCATCGCTCCGGGTGTCCTTAAGCTGAACGAGTTCGTGGCTTCCGGCTCGCAGAACGTGAACGAATTCGGAACAGCGGAGGATTGGTTCGAGATCTACAATCCGAACAACCAGGAACTGGTGCTGGAGGAGGGGAAGTGGTTCGTAACGGATGGTGGTCCGAGCACACCCATGAAGTATCAGCTACCGGCGCTCACCATACCGGCCCGGGGATTCCTGTTGATCTGGTGCGATGGCCTGAATACCGTGGCCACGCAGGTCCACACGAATTTCGCGCTCTCCTCGGCAGGCGAGCACCTGCTCATCCACTACAAGTCCGATGAAGAGGAGTTCACCGTGGACGACTACCAGTTCGGTCCACAGGATACCGGTGGCGCCAGCATGGGTCGTTACCCCGATGGTGGTGAACAGTGGATCCTTTTTACCGCACCAACTCCTGGCGCATCCAATCAATGAGCTTCGCGCGGTCGGGATCGGTCATGGTGATGGTACTGGTATTGGTCGCACGCGCTATCGCGCAAGGCCCTGAACGCATTTCTCCCGTCGCGCATGCGGATGTGGAGCTGCAGGAGCCCAGCGACATGGTCCTGGTGCCCGGCTCCGATCCCGCCCGCTTCTACATGGTAAGCGACAACGGCCATGTGGCCGAGGTGCGCTCCGATGGAACGCGCAAGCGGATCGCGGAGGACATCGCCTTCGACCTGGAGGGTGTGATCCTGCATGAGGGTGAACTGTTGGTGGTGGATGAGCGCACCCGTC
>JBIIYD010000332.1:0-2619 GCA_044347005.1 Flavobacteriales bacterium
GTGCCCGATGGGGGGTATGCGAGTACGCGCGCGCGGCTTGATGCACCGCTGGAGGACGACATTTCTTACACACGTTGCACGCATTTGCTGCAACGGCACGACCTGGGTCCCGAGAAGGGTTATGCTGCGTATCAGGCGGCCGAGGTCGCGCTCGATGGTCTTCCGATGCGCAGCATGTCCCGCCTGACCCAGGCCATGATGTGCTCCATCGACTACGCCACAGTGGCCGACCAGAGGCGGAGCAACTATACAATGCTGCATGCTGCTTTGGGTGGAAGTAACCGTTTACGGCTGCCCGCTCTCGGAGATGCTGTTCCAATGGCTTACCCACTTTGGACTTCGGAACCCGGTCTGCGCCAACGTCTGGTGGAGGCGCGCATCTACACCGCGCAGTACTGGCCCAATGTGATGGGAACGGCATCGGTGGGCTCCATCGAGCTGGACCTGGCCACCAACCTGATCGCTTTGCCGGTGGACCAGCGTCTCACGCACGACGATGTCCAACGGATCATCGCATCGATCTGATCAACCGGGGCCTGTTACTTTCGAACCGACCATGCAACGAAAGGCCATTGTCCTCGGCGGCAATTACGATCAGGTCCCGCTGATCCAGGAACTCCGAAAGCGGGGGTACCACACCATTCTCATCGATTATTACCCCGAGCCACAAGGGAAAGCTTTCGCTGATGTACACTACCAAGAATCGACACTCGACATTGAGAAAGTGTGCGCGATCGTCGAGAAGGAGCGACCGGCTTTCGTGACCTCCATCGGCAACGACCTTGTGGTGCCCATCGTCGCTGAAGTATCAGAACGCTTCGGACTGCCCAAGCCTCAAAGCTTCGCGGACGCCGTGAAGTCCACGAACAAACGGTACATGAAGGCCACGTTCAAGGCCTTCGGTATAAGCACTTCCGCTGTTTGCGAGATCGTCGACCCAGATGCGGTGAAGGCGGCAGGGCTGCGTTATCCCCTGGTCGGAAAGCAGCTCGTGGGCTACGGCGCCAAAGGCGTGCGCCGGATCAACGATGTCGCTGAGCTGAAGGACTACATCGCGGAGTACGGCAAGGACGGCGCGATCCTGGTGGAGGAGTTCGTGGAAGGTGGTTTCGAGATATCCGTGGATTGTTTTGTCGTGGATGGCGCGTGTACGGTCTTGATGGTTTCCCGCCTGCACCAGGTGCCCGGCTTGCGGCAGGAGTTCTCCAACCTCTTGGTGGAGTTCCCCTACGCCTTGGCGGAAGCTGAAATGGACATTGTCGTGATACTTGCGAACAGGATGTCCGAAGGTTTCGGCCTTTTCAATGGTCCGTTCTTCTTCCAGGCGAAGGTGAAGGACGGCGCAGTGTACGTGATCGAAATGGGAGCGAGGATCGCGGGTGGACGCAAGTTCGATCTGGTCCGCAGGATCACCGGCTTCGATCCCATGCAGGCACAGCTGGATCTGTTGGAAGGACGTTCCGTCGAGGTCCATTTTTCTGAACCAGCGGACTACTTCATCACGGCCATGCTCTACGCAAAGCCCGGTGTCATCAATGCATTGAAGGGACCCACCGATGCGGAAGTGGAGAACCTGTTCCTGGTGAAGTCCCCTGGCGACCTGTCCCGGGGAACGGGTACAGGCGGTGACAGGGCGGCCGTGTTGAACGTGAAGGGAACGGACAGGTCCGATGCGTTGCGGAAGTTGAACGCGGCCCTCGAACAGATCGCGATCCTGGATGCTAGTGGAGCGGACATCCTTGACCGGGAGCTATACGTACAGCAATGGTGATATCGCATCGCTATCGCTTCATTTTCATCAAGACCACCAAGGTCGGAGGCACGAGCTTGGAGCTTATGCTGGACAAGCTGTGCGGAGAGGAGGACGTCTTTCCACCCCACTGGCACCCTGAGGAAGGCTATCGACCACGGAACGATCGTGGCCTTTTCAACCCGATGCCCGAACTCCTGAAAGTGCTGCGCCACGAACATCGGCTTCCCGATGGCTATCGCAACTGGGTCAGGAGCATGTTCAAGGAGCGCGAACGCTACCACGAATCACTGCCCGCATGGCAGCTGAAGTGCCGCCTGCCCGCCTCCATCTGGAACAGCTACTACAAGTTCACCATCGAGCGCAACCCATGGGATAAGGCCATTTCCCGGTACTACCACAGCAAGGGCGTGTTCGAGCCCAAGTACGGCAAGGATCTGAGCATGGACAGCTGGCTGGACTACTTCGAACGCCGCATCGCCCAGCCGTGGGTGACCAAAGCCTGGGGTTCCGAGGCACCCTACAACTTCCCGCGCTACGCCGACCCCTGGACGGACGAGGTATTGGTGGACAAGATCTGCCGCTACGAGAACTTGGATGCGGACCTGCAGGAAGTCTTCGCCAAGGTGGGTATGCATTGGCCTGGCTCCATTCCCCGTAAGGCCAAGACGGGCTACCGCACCGACCGCCGACCGTACCGCGAGGTGCTCAGCAACGAGCAACGGGAGCGTATCGCCAAGGCCTGCGCCAAGGAGATCGCATTGATGGGGTATAGCTACTGAGCGTTGCTCACATCTTTCACCGCAAGGAAGACCGAATATGTGAGGTGGAGTGGCGTGGAAACATCAGCGTCCAACGCTTCCATCATG
>JBIIYD010000333.1:0-2615 GCA_044347005.1 Flavobacteriales bacterium
GTCCATTGCACGATGGTCGAATGCCGCCAAGGTCCCCTTGAAAGCACATACCAGACCCTACCGCGACCGCTTCATCACCATCAAGTATGAAGATCTCGTAATGCAACCTGAACAGGTCCTTGTCCCGATCTGCGACCTCATGGGAATACCCTTCGACCAGGCCATGGTCAACGACCGCAGCCATGACCTCGGCGATACCTCGCTCCGGCATCATGGCGCCGTTGCACGTCCGGTGGACTCCTCCTCCGTAGGAGTTTGGCGCGAGCGCCTTACCGACCAGCAGGCATCGGAGGTGCTCAGGAAATGCGGGGCGACCGCGAAAGCCTTGGGGTATCGTCTCCCTTCGCCGTAAGTGCAGCCGGGTATCTTTGCTCGACAACGACCGGGTTTGCCTTCCGTGGTTATCGAAGCAAGGCGGAATATCGATCCGGAAAAGGGATGTCGGAACTTAGAGTGCTGCATATCTGCAACTGGTATCCGAACGTACTGGGTCCGGATGAGACGCCGTTCGTGCGCAGGCACATCGGCTCGCTCGAGGCCCATGCGAAGAATACCGTGTGGCACATAGAAGTGCGCCATTCCCCGGGAAAACTCCGCCTGGAGCGTAGGAACCTTTACGCCCACAGGACGTTCCTCGCGTTCCTGCCGATACGCTCGTATGTCATCATGGAATGGGCCACCACCCTGTTGTTGGTCTGGGCGTGGTTGACTCGCGACCGGAAGAACGGGTTCGACCTGGTCAACATCCACATCGCATATCCGCTTGCCATGCGCACCCGGGCCTTGCAGCGACTGTTCGGGATACCGATCGTGCTCACCGAGCATTGGAGCGCATACCATTATTCGTTCAATTCATCGAGCGCCGGCCTGGACCGTATCCGGAAGATCTTCCATCATGACATCCCCCTGATCTGCGTATCCCACGCACTGGTCAAGGACATCGAGAAATTCAGCGGGGCCGAACAAGAGCGGGCGATGGTGGTGGACAACGTGGCCGAAACACGGCACTTTCATTGGCAGCCGGGCACGCAGCCCGTGGAAGGTCGCTTCTTCGCCATTGCAGGTTGGCGGTTCCCAAAACGACCGGACGTGTTGATCGACATGATGGCACTGCTTCGGGACAAGGGCATATACGCTGAGCTGAGAATAGCTGGTGACGGGCCAAAAATGGATGCCATGAAGGACGCCGTCCATCGACACGCGCTGTCGGATCGGGTCCGCTTCCTGGGGCATTTGACACCCGATCGTGTTGCAGCCGAGATGCGGAGCAGCCACGCACTCTTGCTTTGTTCCGATTATGAGACCTATTCCGCCGTTTGCGCGGAAGCACTTTGCACCGGAACCCCCGTGATCGCGTCGAACGTAGGGGGCATACCGGAATACATGACCACCTTTACCGGCATGCTCGTGGAGAACAACGATGGCCAGGATTGGTCGCGTACGTTGGAAAGAGCTTGGGAGTGCACCTTGGCCGCCGACCGCAGGCACATATCGGCCTACATGACCGAACGTGCATCGACCGAAAGTGTCGGTTCACGCTACTACGCCTCGCTGCAGGAGGTGCTCCGAAAAGGATGGGGAAGCGCCAATGATCCCGGGGATGGCAGCAAGTGAACACGACACCGGAATGGGACCGGATACAGGAACTTCCAAGCAAGGCGATGCTTCCTTCTGGACAGGGAAAAGAGTGCTCCTGGTCTCTCCTGAAGCCTGGGGGGAACAAAAGGTTTCCAAACACCACTATGCCAAGGTCCTCCAGGACCTTGGTGCACAGGTCTATTTTCTTGGCCCTGCATCGGGCCGTGGATATGGGATCAGACCTCGTGAAGCCGAGGCCCCGATGTTGGTCGACAGCCCTCCACTTGTTCGGGGACTTCGCTTTTTACCCTCCTGGACCAGGGCCCTTCTGGAAGCGCGGCACTTGGGCCGGATAGCAGAGGCTTGTGGTGGTCCCTTCGATGTGCTTTGGAATTTCGACCTCTACCGGTTCGGGTCCTTGGTGGACCGTTCCAATGCCCGAACAAGATTGCTGCATGTCATGGACCTTCCTGTGCCTTCGGCACTCGAGCGGCCCGCCTCCAACGCCGACGCCATCGTGCTCGTGTCCCGCTCCATGGAACAATACCTGCCGGGCACCTCGCCCAAAGCTCTTCATATACCTCATGGAACGGCAGTGGCTCAAGATGTGAACGCACCGGTGCCGGACCTGCGTCCGGGAATTCGCTTGGGATATGTCGGGAATATGGCACTGCGCTATCTGGACCTGGGTGCCTTCCTGTCCATAGCACGGAAGCACCCGGAATGCACGATCTACTTCATAGGCCCGATGGGCGGTCATCTGGGCGGTCAAGGACCATCGGAACCCCTGATCTGGAGCACACTGCTGGCCATGCCCAATGTGGTTTGGGCGGGGCCCGTGCCATCCACATCGATCCCCTCCTGGCTTCGCGCAATGGACCTCCTGCTCATCTCCTACGATTCGGCCCGCTTTCCCAACGAGACCGCGCATCCGCACAAGGTGTTGGAATACCTTCAAAGCGGGAAGGCGATCCTATCCAGCCACTTGAAGGACTTCGTAGCCTATGACAAGTTGATGGTCATGATGCCGCCCGGCC
>JBIIYD010000113.1:0-9037 GCA_044347005.1 Flavobacteriales bacterium
ATGGAAGCCGCCGACCTGATCGCGCTGACCAAGGCCGAAGGCGACAACCTGCCGCGTGCCGAAGCAGCCCGGCGCGACCTGCGCAACGCCGTGATGTACCTGCCCACGCGCGACGGTGTGCGGCATCCGGAGGTGCTGCTTACCAGCGCCCTGCAGGGTACGGGCATCGCGGAACTCACCGACCGGGTGGAAACCTTGTTCGAACAGGACAAGGCCAGCGGCCGCTTGGAGCAGCGACGCAGTGAACAAAGCCTCTTCTGGTTGCACCAGGCCATGCGTGAAGGCCTGTTGGAGCGCTTGCGCAGCGATGACCGGGTCAACGCGGCATTGCCGGAGATGGAGCGAAGGGTGAAGGCCGGTGAGCGCAGCCCCTTCAAGGCCGCGCATGAACTGCTGGAACGCTTCTTCCGGCGCTGATCAGAACAGTTTACGGACCTCGTCGCGCACCACGAGCATGGCTTCCTGCGAAGGGCTATGCGTCAACCTTCCGGAATTCTCGAAGATGCGGCGGCTGAGCTCGGTGCCCGAATGCCCTTCACCGGTCTGCTCATAGCTCAGGTTCACCAAGCGGATGGTCTCGTCCTTGGCCTTGCGCACCATGGCCCATGCCTTGTCGGTCACGAAGATCTGCTGGGTCACATTGTGCTCGAATTCCTCCCGAACGGTGGACACGAGCTCGGCGTGCAACATGCGCGAACTCATGTTGCTCTTATGCACCCGCAGCACCAACGGGCCGGGATCGATGCGTTCGAGGAAAAGCGCAAGGCGTTCGTAGGCCTGCAATCGCAAGGGTAGCGTATGGCGACGGTCGTCCTGCGCTTGAGCAAGCCGATGGGTGGCCATGCGCTCGGCGTTCTGTGCGCCCAGAAAGCCGCGGATCAGGTAGAACGCGGTAAGGAACACCACAATGGATGGAAGCAGCGCAATGAGTACGATGAGGGTCGGGTCGGACATGGTCGGGCGTTGGGGTCGTAAAGTTGGGACTTCCCGGACCTATTACACATTATCAGCCCGAAGGAGAACCCCGGTCGCGGAAAGCCATGTCCATTTGCATGGATAGCTTTGCCGCCGCATCCGTTCCGGAACCAGGTGAAGGGGCGAGCGACGGAAGAACCCGAACCATGCATTTATCCCCCACTGTTTCCGCCATGGCCGAATCGGCCACGCTGCTGATGGCCCGCAAGGCCCGTGAGCTGCGTGCCGCTGGTCGGGACATCATCGACCTGAGCCTGGGCGAACCGGACCACGACCCACCGGCCTTCGCCCTTGAAGCCGCTGCCGAAGCTTTGCGTGGGCCCTACCACAAGTACACCCCTGTGAACGGCTACCTGGACGTAAGGCAGGCCATTGCGGACAAGTTCAAGCGCGACAACGGACTCGAGTACACGGCGGAGCAGATCGTGGTAAGCACCGGTGCGAAACAATCGCTGATGAACGTGGTGATGGCCCTGGTGGGTCCCGGGGACGAAGTGGTGATCCCCGCCCCTTTCTGGGTGAGCTACGTGGAACAGGTGCGGCTTGCCGGTGCAACCCCCGTGGTGGTGCACAGCACCTTGGAAGAGGACTGGAAGCCGCCGGTGGAAAGGATCGCAGCGGCCATCACCCCGCGCACCCGACTGATCATGGTGAGCTCGCCCAGCAACCCGAGCGGCTCGGTGTTGTCGCTGGCCGAACTGGAACAGTTGGCGGAGGTGGTGCGTGGCCACAAGGACCTCTACGTGATGGCCGATGAGATCTACGAGCACATCGTGTTCGACGGTCGGCACCAAAGCTTCGCCACCCTGCCGGGCATGGCCGAACGCACCATTACGGTGAACGGCTTGAGCAAGGCGTTCGCCCTTACCGGATGGCGTTTGGGCTACATGGGCGCGCCGCTCTGGATCGCACAGGCCGCCACCAAGGTGCAGGGCCAGTTCACCTCGGCGGCCAACAGCATCGCACAACGCGTGGCAAAGGCCTGCGTGGAAGCCGACCCGGCACAACTGGCGCCCATGCGGGCCGATTTCCTGCGGCGCCGCGACCTGGTGCTGGCCGAAATGGCCAAGATCCCGGGCTGGCGCTGCAACGTTCCCCAAGGCGCGTTCTACCTGCTCCCCGATGTGAGCGCCTCCATCGACGGTACCCGGATAAAAGGCTCGGTGGACCTGAGCATGTACCTGCTGGACAAGGTCGGGGTAAGCCTGGTGGAAGGGCGTTCCTTCGGCGCCGAAGGGACCTTGCGCATCAGCTACGCCACATCGGACGACAAGCTCGTTGAAGCCATGCGACGCACGGCGAGCGCCATTGCCGAACTCTCCTGATCATGGCCCTGCACATCGCCGATCTCCTGGACCGTGCTGCGCGCAGCACCGCGCTGGTGGTGGGCGATGTCATGGTGGACGCCTACCTCTGGGGAAGGGTCGAACGCATCAGCCCCGAAGCACCGGTGCCCGTGGTACAGGTCACCAAACGCAGCGCACGGCTTGGCGGTGCGGCGAACGTGGCCCTCAACACACAGGCCTTGGGCGCCCGTACCGTGGTCCTGAGCGTGATCGGCGACGACGAGGCCGCCACCACCGTGGAACGGCTTTTCCGCGAACACGGCCTGTCCACCGAAGGTCTTTTGCGCTCCGCCGAGCGACGCACCACGGTCAAGACGCGTGTGATCAGCGGGCACCAGCACATCGTGCGTGTGGACGAGGAGCAGGAGGACGACCTATCAGCAGCGGACGAGGACCGCTTCCTGCAACACGTTCAGGCCGTACTGACCGCCACCCGCCCCTCGGTGGTGGTGCTGGAGGATTACAACAAAGGGGTACTCACCGAACGGACCATAGCGGGCATCATCGAAGCCGCCCGAACGGCCGGGATCCCGGTGGCCGTGGACCCGAAGAAGAAGAACTTCTTCGCCTACCGCGGTGTTGACCTGTTCAAGCCCAACCTGAAGGAATTGCGCGAGGGACTCAAGACCGATGTGGATCCGAGCGACCCGGCCAGCGTGGAGCGGGCCGTGCTGGCCCTGGAACAACGCCTGGGCAATAAAGCCTCGCTGATCACCCTGAGCGAACACGGCATGCACATGCACGGTCAGGGATCGACACACCGAATACCGGCGCACCGGCGCACCATTGCCGATGTCAGCGGTGCCGGTGATACCGTCATCGCCGTTGCCGCACTTGCCCTTGCACAACAGCTGGAGCCGCGTGCCATTGCCCAATTGGCTAACCTGGCCGGAGGGCTGGTGTGCGAGGAAGTGGGCGTGGTGCCCTTGGACCTCGACCGCTTCCGCGCCGAATGTGAACGCCTGCACCTACCGGAATGACCGTAACACCCTATTCGCCGGAAGGCTCAAAGCGGGAACAGGTCGAACAGATGTTCGACACCATAAGCCCGAAGTACGACCTGCTGAACCGGGTATTCTCGCTGGGCATCGACCAGGGCTGGCGCCGCAAAGTGATGCGCCTGGTGGCCAAGGAACCCGTGGCGCACCTGCTGGATGTGGCGACCGGTACGGCCGATCTCGCCATTCTGGCCAGCAAGCGGGTTCCGAAGGTGACCGGTGTGGACATCAGCGAAGGCATGCTGAGCCACGGCCGGACCAAGGTGGCCCAGCGTGGCCTGCAGGACCGGGTTGTTCTGCAACGTGCGGACAGTGTTGCCCTCCCTTTCGCCGATGGCACCTTCGATGCCGTGACCGTGGCTTTCGGGGTTCGCAACTTCGAAGAACTGGAACGGGGTATCGCCGAAATGCGCAGGGTGCTCAAGCCCAACGGCCGCTTGTTCGTCCTCGAGTTCTCCAAACCGCAGCATACTCCGTTCCGCCAACTGTTCCGCCTGTACTTCCACCACGTGATGCCCTTCGTGGGGCGGCTCGTGAGCAAGGACAACGCGGCCTACACCTACCTGCCCAAGAGCGTGGACGCCTTCCCCGAGGGCACGGAGTTCCTGCGTATCATGGCGGGCACGGGGCTCCGCGAGAACAAAGCACAAGCGTTGACCGGCGGAGTGGCCACCTTGTACATCGGGCGCAAATAGGCTCGGTACCGCAACATCTTCGCAGTGCTGAAGTCCTCACCGTTCTCTAAAGTCCCTTCCGCCGGATCCGTATCATGGCACAACGATCGGTACCTATTTTCGTTCCCGCTCCCATGATCCCGATCCGATCCCTGCGTTCCTTGTGCCTGCTGGTGGCATTGTCCGCCTGCTTTTCCTTGAACGCCCAGTACCAGACGGGCGTCAAGGTCGAGAATCTGCCCAATTTCGACCTGCGCAGGTTCCACTTCGGGTTCCTGTTGAGCTACAACAACAGCGACTTCTACTACAAGCTCGACCCGCAGGCGCCCTTCAGCGACTCGTTGATGACCTTCCAACACCTGCGCCAACCCGGATTCAACCTGGGCATCGTGGCAAGCGTCAACCTGACCGACAACCTCAGCCTGCGCTTCCTGCCCGGCTTGTCGTTCCAGGAACGCATCCTGCAGTACCAGTTCCAGACACCGGACGGCGGTTCGAAGTACTACCAGAAGCCCGTGGAAAGCACCTACCTCGAGTTCCCGTTGCTGGCCAAGTTCCGAAGCGACCGCATCAACAACTTCGCCGTGTACGTTCTTGGTGGCGGCAAGGCCAGCATCGACATGGCCAGCCAGAAGGACGTCGACCAGACCTTGGATGATGAAGTGGTGATCAAGCTGAACAAGCTGGATTACAGCGTGGAAGCTGGTGGAGGTGTGGACTTCTTCCTGACCTATTTCAAGTTCGGCATCGAGCTCAAGCACAGCATCGGCATTCCGAACCTGCTCATCGACGACGGCACGCGCTTCAGTGCGCCGATCGAGTCGTTGCGCTCCAAGACCTGGGTGCTGACCTTCACCTTCGAGGGCTAGAGCCCAAGAGCGATCGAATTCGGTCGTCGCGTGATCGCAGATTGAACGCTCAAGATCGAAGGCGCCAACGACCGACACGCTAGCAAAGCCTTACTTCGTGCCATGGAGCGTACGGTGGACATCGCGCTGAGCCCTTCCGAGGCTGCGGACCCGGTCCTGGTGCGTGCCGCTGCCGCCGAGGCGGCGGGCATGGCGGAACTTGCCGCTCAGGGTCATCGGATCCTGAAACGCTCCATCGACGCGCGCAGCAAGCACCCCCTGGTCCGTTTGCGCGTGCAGG
This sequence comes from Flavobacteriales bacterium, assembly GCA_044347005.1. Classification (GTDB taxonomy): domain Bacteria; phylum Bacteroidota; class Bacteroidia; order Flavobacteriales_F; family PHOS-HE28; genus PHOS-HE28. The sequence continues at coordinate 5,143 of JBIIYD010000113.1, forward strand.
TAAGCTCACTTCCAATGGATGAGAAGCTTCCGGAACCCGAACCTCTGCCCGACGTTTCCGGTTCCCCGCCGGTGATCGTGGTGGGGTGCGGACCGGCCGGCCTGTTCGCGGCCCTGCGCTGCATCGCCCATGGTCTCAGGCCCATCGTATTGGAGCGCGGAAAGGACGTTCGGGCCCGTCGTCGAGACCTGGCCGCCATAAACCGGCTGCACCTGGTGGACCCGGACAGCAACTACTGCTTCGGCGAAGGCGGTGCCGGCACCTACAGCGACGGCAAGCTGTACACCCGCAGCCACAAGCGCGGCGATGTGGAAGCCGTGCTGCGCACCTTGGTGGCCTATGGTGCATCGCCCGACATCCTCGTCGATGCCCACCCGCACATCGGCACGAACAAGCTCCCCGGGATCATCACGGCCATGCGCGAAGCCATCCTCGAAGCGGGCGGCACCGTGGAATTCGGCACCCGCGTGACGGACCTCCTGATCGAAGGCGGCGCATTGAAGGGCGTGCGCACGGCGGATGGTGCCGAACACCGCGCCAGCGCCACGGTACTGGCCACGGGCCACTCGGCACGCGACATCTTCCTGCTGCTGCAAAAGCACGGCATCCGCATCGAACGCAAGGACTTCGCGTTAGGGGTCCGCATCGAGCATCCACAATCGATCATAGACCGGGCCCAGTACCATTGCGACGTGCGCGACCCCTACCTACCCCCGGCGAGCTACAGCCTGGTGCAGCAGGTCGAAGGCCTCGGGGTGTACTCCTTCTGCATGTGTCCCGGAGGCATCATCGCACCTTGTGCCACGGCGCAGGACGAAGTGGTGACCAATGGCTGGAGCCCGAGCAAACGCAACAACCCATTCGCCAATTCGGGCATCGTGGTGACTGTTACGCCGGACGAGAAGAACAGCATGGGCAGTGCGGGCGACGATCCGTTGTGGGGCATGCACTACCAACGTGCGGTCGAACATGCCGCCTGGTCCGCAGGAGGCCAACGGCAGAGCGCACCGGCCCAACGGATGGAGGACTTCATCCAAGGCAAGGGTTCGACCGACCTGCCCGAATGCAGTTACCCACCGGGCATCGTTCCCTACCGGGTGGATGAACTGTTGCCGCGAAGCATCGCCCTGCGCTTGCGCGAAGGCTTGAAGGCCTTTGGTACCAAGATGCGCGGATACCGGACCAACGAAGCCGTGGTGGTGGCGGTGGAAAGCCGCACCAGCTCACCGGTGCGCGTTCCACGTGACCCTATGAGCCTGGAACATGTCACCCTGCGCGGACTGTACCCCTGTGGGGAAGGTGCCGGTTATGCGGGGGGTATCGTAAGCGCCGCCATGGACGGCCAACGGGTGGTGGACGCCATCGTGTCCAGGAACGCAGGCTGAGCTTAGCCTTTCCTAGGAGAGCCTGGTCGCAACCGATGTGGTCGGCGGGAAGTCAGCAAGGTCTTGAGCAGGAAGTTGCCTCAGCCCAAGTCCTGTCGCGTGTATTCCATGCAGAGAGCGGCAGCGGCCATGGCCACGTTCAGCGATTCAGCACCGCCGATACGGGGCACCGAAATGAGCTCGCCCCCCAATGCCCGAACAGCATCGGACACACCATGCGACTCGCTGCCGAGAACGAGCACCGCAGGTCGCGCAAGGGAAGCATGGAACACGGACCGCCCCTCCATGGATGCCACCTGCAATGCGGCACCGCTCGACCGCAGATCGGCGAGTCGTGCAGCAAGCTCGGCATAGTGTACCTCCACCCGAAAAATGGCGCCCATGCTGGCCTGTACGCACTTGGGGCCGAACGCGTCCACGCTATGCGAACTGCACAACACGCGCCGTACCCCGAACCAGTCGGCGATGCGAAGCACCGTACCGAGGTTGCCGGGGTCGCCGATCCCGTCCAGGGCGATGACGAGTTCATCTTCGGCAAGACCAACGATCGGGTCCCGAAGCGGCATGCGTGCAACAGCCACAACGCTGTTGCCGCTTTCCAAGGTCCCGATGCGCTCCAACTCGTGTACTGGTAATAGCACGGCATCGGGCAGGTGCATTTCAGCGGCTGCTTCCTCCGTTGCATAGACGACTTCTGTATGCAAGGCACTGCCGAGCAGTTCGGCCACGAGTTTGGGGCCCTGTACCAGGAAACGCCCTTGCACGGTGCGTTCCTTCCTGTGCTGCAGATCGCGCACTGCCTTCAATTGGGCCTTGGTGGGCATGGCTCGGGTATATTTGGCACTGCCTGTGATAATGCCTCGGCAGGCGCGCAAATTAGGCAGCACCATCCTCTCCTTGTGGCTACGTAGGTATCATATGGCAGCATTCCTGTTCGGTTTGGTGGCCGCATCCGGATGCAGGCCCACCAAATACGTACCCGAGGGCGAGGTGCTCCTGCGCCAGCACCGGGTGGTGGTGCAGGACGGCGGTGTGGAATCATCCGAGCTGTTGGCGATCGCCAAACAGAAACCCAACAAGCGCATCCTGGGCATACCCTTCTACCTGCACCTGTACAACCTGAGGGACCCCGAGCAAGTGCTGACCAAAAGGGCCGCCAAGGACAGCGTGTGCATGGCCGAGAACGCGCTGAGGGAGACACGCGCTAAAAAGCCCCGCGCCTGCGACCGGTCCCTGCGGGGTAGGAACGGCGAGCCCCCGGTGATCCACGACGCGACACTCACGGAGCGATCGGCGGAACAGATGCGGCTCTTCATGCAGAAGGAAGGATGGTTCCGGGCCTCCGTACGGGACAGTGTCCACCAGCGGCATCGAAAACGCTTCTCCAAGGGACGGGGAAAACCCTTCAAGCACCCCATGGTGGAGGTGGAATACACCGTGGTACCGGGCCCTATGTACACCTACCGGAACATCCGCTTCATGGTGGACGACCCGACCATTCAAAGCTATGTGGAGGCCGACTGGAGCAACAGCCTGTTGCGCACAGGCGACCGTTTCGACGCCGATGTGCTGGACAGCGAACGTGCCCGCATCACGGAGAAACTGCGTGAACTGGGCTATCTCTTTTTCAATCGTGAACTGGTACAGTACGATGCCGACACCGCAGTTGGCGGCAAACAGGTGGACATCCTGCTTCGCCTGGAGCGCTCGTACGCCCAGAAGGACCGTGGCCTGAAAGGAACGCCGGAAGGCACGATCTACCGGATCGACCAGGTGACCCTATCCACCCTGCGGTCCTATCGGAATTCACGCGGGACCATTCCGGACACCCTGCGCTGGACGGGATTCACCGTGCTGCACGACGACCCCAACCCCTACAAGCCGAACGCCCTGCTGGGCGCGGTGTTCCTGATGCCCGACAGCCGGTTCAACCAGCGCGACGCCGACCTTACCTACCGAAGATTGACGGCGCTACGGGTCTTCGACCGGGTGGAGATCACCTACGACACACTTGGGCTTGGTGGAAAGGGCACCGCCAACGCACGCATCGACCTGTTGCCGGCCAAGGAACAGAACCTCTCGCTGGAAGGCTTCGGCACCAACCGGGGCGGATTCCTAGGAACCTCGGTCAGTGTGGGTTACCGGCACGGCAACCTCTTCCGTGGCATGGGTTCCATACAAGCCCAACTGGTTCTGGGCCTGGAGGCGCAGCAGAGCTTCACCGGGCAAGGCTCGAACACCGATGATGCCGGAGTGACACGGGTGAGCAACGACGGGCTCTTCAACACAGTGGACATCGGCCCGGAGGTCACCCTGCGATTCCCGCACTTCCTGCTGCCGTTCAAGCGCGAACGATTCGCCCGATCGGCCGCACCACGCACCGCCATCGGCGTAGCCTACAACTTCCAACGCCGCCCCGACTATAGCCGCACCGTGGCCAAGACTTCCTTCGGCTACGAGTGGAACGACACCAAGACAAGGACCTGGGGCTTTTATCCCCTCGAGATCAA
>JBIIYD010000334.1:0-2603 GCA_044347005.1 Flavobacteriales bacterium
TACGGAATGCGGGCCGGGGCCATTGAATCCTCCGGGTGTCCAGGTATATTGGTAGGGCGGAGCACCACCGCTCGCCAGTGCCACAAGATCGAAGCATGCCCCGGGGCATACACTGCCGCCCAAGGCTTCCAGGGAAATGCAGTTCACGTCGGACACATCGACCGTTACATCGGCATTGACAACGGTTCCCGAGGCGTCCGTTACCACCAAGGTGTAGGTGGTGGTAGTGGCAGGACAAACCTCGTGCGGGCCGGGGCCGCCGGGCACCCCATTGGACCATGCATAGGTGTATGGCTCGAAACCGCCGGTGGCAGCAGCCACGAGCGAGTAACATTCGCCTGTACAGATGGAGGCGCTCGGTGCATCCACCGTGATACAACCCACCGATGATATCGTTGCCGTGGCCTCTGCCGTTGCTGTAATGCCGTCCGCATCGGTAACCGTTACGGTGTAGGTCGTGCTTTGGTCCGGGCATACCTGGTGAGGCCCCGGTCCGTTGGGCAGGCCGCCGCTCCAGGTGTACGTGTAAGGTTCAGCACCATCCGATGCGGTCGCGCTCACGGTCGTGCATTCTCCGGGGCAGGCGGTACCTCCCTGTGTTGCCACGTTCAGGCATCCGGGCGATTGGGGCGGGAACAGCCCATCCGTGGAACGCCAATTGTCCAAGGCCACCGAAGTGAATCCGCCCGAAGCATTGATCACCCGGAAGGTGATCACGTTCCAATCCCCGGTGGGTGTAATGCAAAAATCGTAAGTCGCCCAATTGCCCGTGAGCTGCGGACTGTTCCACAGCGTTTGGGTGGTTTGGCAAGGGTCGCTGGATCCATAGATCACCAAGCGCGAGGTGCCCGCATTATTGCCGAAACTGGCACGCGTGATCAGGTCGATGGCGAAGCAATACTGCACCCCGGCGGTGAGCGCTATCCCCTCGCACAGCGTCATCGAAATGCCTTCCCCTTCACCGTTCGGCCCACCGCTGCACGTCATGCTCAGGTACGAGTCTCCGTCCGTAGGCTGTGTGCTGCCCATGTTCAGGTCACCGCCCGGGTTGGGGCCGATGTCGGTGCTGCCGCAGCCCCAGTCGGTGCAGCTGGTCCACGTTTCACCGGGGCCGAAGCTGTCCGGCTTGCAATTGGCAGGACCCACATCCTGTCCGAAGCAGCTACCTGCGGACCGCTCGAAGGACATGTTCAAGGTGCAGGTGCACTGGCCTTGCACCGGGTCCGCATGGAACACCGATACAAGCAAGGCCAGTGCCGGTGCGAAAAGGCTCTGCAAGGTGCTGTGTACGCGAAGAAGAGGGCGGCAAAGCGTCCACCCCCTTGAGGTGTTGGAAACAGTTCCCATCGAATGCCGCTCGGGGCGATCGATCAGGCCAAGGAGTAGTGCCATGCAAGGTCGTTTGTGGCAAGTGGTCTGGTCGGGCGTGACGTTGGCCGTGAAACAAGGGTAGGGTGAACGCAGTTCACTGGTCTTGACGCAGTGTTGCCGATCGCCGTTGCCAAGCACAGGGATGTTTTCACAAAATTAACCAAATGAGCCCACAAGTATACCTTAAGGGGTGTGCAAACGGGTGTATTTTCCAACAAGTGATCGTCGGTAGGCGATTTATCCGATGAATCAACGGCTGTTCGGTCGTTGTGGGAAAATAATCTTAAGCGAACGTTTGGAGTTGAGGTCGCAGGCGGATAGTTTTGGACGCGGACCATGATGAAGGGACAACTGTGATCCATGAAGGCGCCTGCAATATCGGTAACGCCGTGTTCTCGGCAACTTCACTTTGCACAGTGTACCGTGGTCCTATACAGCAAGATATTCCAGCTTGGTTCGTTGGGCCGGAACACTGGTGCCATATCGGCAAGTGACCATCCGCATGAACGCGGTGTTCCGGATCTTTATGGAACAAGCCGATAGCACCCTTGAGCTCCATCCTTCCGCAACAAGAAGAATTTCCCCGGACCCCAAACCCCGACCAAGGCCATGAACACCTTTACCCCACTTCCCACTTTGGTCAAAGAAGACAACAAGTTTGGCATGCCTGTTTTTGCCATTAGAGTTCTTCTGATCGCATGTATGCTCATGTTGCTGACACCGCGAGCTTGGGCGGTGGACTACTTCTCGCAGGGGAGCTTGGCCCCGAACGTCTTGGGCAATTGGAATACAGTCCGGGCTGGTGGCGGTTCTGCTCCTGTCAGCTTCACGAACGTGGGTGATCGATTCATTATCCAAAATGCTCATAGTATGTCCACTACAGGTACTTGGCCCGCTTCAGGTACGATCGCTAAGATCATCGTTGAAACGGGAGGGACTGTAGTAAGGACTGGTTCCGGGCTGATCAACTGCACTTCAATGGATCTGGAGTCTGGGGCAGTACTTGAAATCACCTCTGGCGTAGCAAGTCCAATGACTGATATCGGGATCGGTGATTTTCACTCTAACTCCACGGTTATCTGGAGTAACAGTAGTGGCCAAAACATAAAGCCTGGGGTATACGGAAATCTGCTTTGTAACTGCGGTAGCAATAATGTGAAGACATTCACGAGTAGCACTACGATTCAGGGAAACCTGACGGTCAGTAATGCATGTGCTGCCCGTATTGGGAA
>JBIIYD010000115.1:0-8936 GCA_044347005.1 Flavobacteriales bacterium
GTTAGAGGTCCTGAGCCTGGTGCTACCCTCGAATTGTTGGATATGCGCGGTGCCCTGATGGGTTCCTGGACCGTAGGAACAGGAACGCTCAACATGGATGTAGCCGCGATCCCGAACGGCATCTACGTGCTGTCCTCCACACACCTTGGTATTCGCACGATACAGCGTATTCAATAGCACGATGACCGGCCCTGCCCAGGTCCGTTCGCACTCCTGAACGGGTCACCATTCAGTACCCCACCACCGCCGGTCGGGTGAATGCGTAATCGCTGTGGCGTGTCGTGAAGTTGGTGTACCGGCCGGCATCCAGGATCCAGCCGTCCTCCTCGGGCACATATGGATAGAAGCTCAGGGATACTTCGAAGGTCTTCACGAGCAGGTTCTCGTTGCGGACCAGGATTCCCAATCCGAGCGCGGTGTGGATGCGTCCGGTAAGCAAGGGGTCGCCCGTGTCGCCAATGGTGCCGAACCCGGCCAGCAGCACCGGTGCAAATCGGAAGCCCAGCAACTGCCAGGGGGAATAGGCCACGGTTTCGAACTTCAACAGTTCGCGGTGCGAGCCCGATACCAAGGCACTGCGGAAACCGAAGAGTTGCTCCCCGTTCAGGTCGAGCCGCTCGCTGGCCGACTTTCGGTCGATGTTCACTGCGGTGATGGTGACGAATTGCCGCAGGAACCAGCGTCGCACGCGGAAAAGGTCGCTGAAATAGCGTACGTCCATCCGCAGCGTGGCATCGACCATGTTGCCACGTTCCCAGAAAGTGCCGTAAGCGAGTTGCATGCTGGCGAACCCGAACTGGCGGTAGTGCCGACCACGGGAGAATTCGATCGCCGTGTAGCCGAGCCGGTCCTCGCCCTCCCGGTCTCGCAAGCCACCGGTGAGTTTCACGAGCATGCCTTCGGGTACGTCCTCGACAACGCCGAAGCGATACAGGTAGCGATCGCGGTAATACTGCCTTACACTGAGTCCGATGCTCATCAGGAAAGCATCACTTCGCGGATGCTCCAGGATACCCGGGATCATCATCGGCGGGCGTTGTGTGTAGCGGGTCCGCAGGTAGCGTGCGCCCACGACGATGACACTGCTGCGGGCAGCGACCGTGGGCGCCAGTGCCAGCGGAAAGCTGCGGCCCAGCCAGGTGTCGATGTCGAACGGGTCCAAGTGGTCCGTACGGAGTACGTTGCCCTGTGCATCGGTCACCGGTACCTTGTTCCAGGATCGTGAGACACCCACCGCTCCGGCCCAACGGGTAAGCGGCGAATAGAAGGGTCGGTCGAAGCGCAGGCCGATGCGTTCGGTGAGCTCGTTCTTGGTATACTCCAGCAGCGACGCGATGTAGGTGCCTTTGATGTTGTACACGGTATGCCGCGCATCGAAGCGTTCCACCAAACGGTCCGGTCCGAAGTCCTGCCGCACCTGAAGTTCCTGGCCAAGCCCGAACAGGTTGCGGTCCAGAACGGTGATGCCGGCCATATTGCTGCTGATATCGGCCCATGCCTCGAGGCTCCACTTGTCGAGTACCAGTACGTGTACATCGATCGAGTCCTTACTGCCAGGAACGGGCACCACGAAAACGCGGGCATCGGTGACCATGGGCGATGCCCGCAGGAGGCGTTCCGATTCGGCCGCTTCCAGCGGATCGAATGCCTCGTTCGGTTTCACCAGCACGAACTCGCGGACGAGGTATTGCCGCGTGGTGATGTGAAGAGCGTTGCCTGCGCGCTGGATCCAAGCCGCTGCTACTGCGGTACTGTCCGCCAGATCGAATCCGAAGGGATCGAGCACCTGAACGTCCACGGTGCGTACGATTCGGCCGGAATAGGGGGTCAAGGGGTTCGTTCGGCGCTGTGGCGTCCCCGGTGCGGGCGGAGCCTCACCCTGCTCGGGCTCCACGAAGATACCGTCGTGTACCCAGCGGGTGAATTTGTGTTTGGCCGAGAAGCGTTCGATATCCTGGTAGACGCTGCTCGTATCCTGTGACCGTGCGGATATGGTCGAAACGATGAGCAGCAGGACGGGCAGGGCATGCCTGATATTGCACGTGGCGAAGCACCTGCAGGATGCGAGGTATTGCGCCGGTCCCATACAATAAAGGTCAGGCGGCTTTTCGGTATTGCACAGAAGGATCGACAGGTCGGCAGGGATCCGGTGTTCGGCGGATCTTCAACCCACAAGCGGCCGTTGACACTTTGAGCGCGTATCGGACGTTCAAGCCTTGTTCGCCGACGCACTTTCGTACCCATGCAACGCCTCCTCTTCATCCTGCTCTCTGTGCTGTTGGCCTGGCCCACCTTCGGGCAGGGCCTCATGTCGCGCAAACGGCCGGACATCATTCCGCTGGATGGCAAGGCGCGTCGCGGCGGTTTCTATGTGGCACCGGGCCTCACTTACACCCTGCCCCGCTTCAAGAACCAAGAAGAGGAGGTCTTCCGCAATGCGGATACCAGCTACACAGCGCTTTACGACCCCAACGGTCGTCTTGGTGTTTACTTGGAAGCGGGCTGGTTCTACGCCACCCGCGACCCCATCGTCCTGGACTATTGGGACGTAGGGCTTGCCTACAAGAACCTGCGCGGTAGCGAAGCCTATGAAAGCATGCTCATTCGCGCAGACAGTACGGCCACGTTTTCCGGCGAAGGGGCTTTCGGCGAACGGTTGATCACCTTGCACGTGAATGCCAACAAGTTCTTCCAGGTCCGCGACTATCAGTTCATCCAGCTCAGTTTGGGGGCGAACATGGACTACCGCCTGGGCAGCAGCTATGAGCATACGGGCGATCCGACCCTGAACGGACATGTCTTCCCGCCCGATCTCATCGGGCAACTGCATGTCAAGCTTGGCTACGGTTTCAAGGTAACGGGCAACCTGCTCATCATTCCCGCCGTGGAAACACCGGTGTTCAGCATCGTGCCTGAAGACCAGGGGCTCGGGCAGTTGCAGTGGTTCAGCAGCCGCTATCGTCCGCTGATCCTCAGCGTGCGGTTCCTGTTCCTGAGGGCCCGCCCCGGATTCGACTGTCCTCCCCCCATCAAACACAACGAGTTCGAGAAGGGCAGGGGGAAGAGCAAGACCTACAAGCCGGACAGCTACCACCCTTGATCGGGGAAGAGGTTCCGCTGGGAGGTCGCAGGCTCCCTTACCGCAGGAAAGGATTGCTCATCCTTTCCTGCCCAATGGTGGTATCAGGGCCGTGCCCGCAATACACCTTGACCGCGTCGCCCAAGGGAAAGAGTTGTTCCCGAATGCTTTGCAGCAGCGTATCCGTATCGCCACCGGGCAGGTCCGTTCTCCCGATGCTGTTCATGAAAAGCACATCGCCGCTGATGACGAAACCCTGGGCCTTGGAGTACAGTGCGATGTGGCCCGGTGCGTGCCCGGGTACGAAGAGCACATGAAGCTCGTCGCTGCCGAGGGCGAGGGTATCGCCGGCCTCCAGAAAACCCTCCGGATCGGGCGAGGGGTCGCACGGAACACCGTACATGCGGCCCTGGTGCGGTGCCATGCCCAACAAGGGGAGGTCGGCGCGGTGCATCCAGGGTGAAAGACCGTAGCGCTTGTGAACCCAGGCATTGCCGAACACATGGTCCAAATGGGCGTGGGTGAGCACAAGACGGACGGGGGTAAGGCCGTTGTCCGTCAGGTAGCTCTCCAGCTCATGTTCCTCGGCCGCATTCCAGCATCCGGGGTCCACCAACAGGGCCTGTGAACCATTGTGGACCACATAGGTGTTCTCTTGGAACGGGTTGAAGGTGAACTTGGCAACGCTGAGCATGTCAGAAAAGCCCGAAATTCGCAGGGAAATGACCCCGTACAGGGCGTCGAAAGTAGCTAACTTCAACACGTGGACGCAGGCATTCCGATACGTTCGATAAGGTTCCTTATGCTGCTGTTGCTATGCTCCGTCATGGCCACGGCGCACGGACAGTTCTATTCCGGCTCCCAGCAGGAGTATGGGAAGAACCGGGTTCAGTACCAGGAGTTCCTCTGGTCGCAGTACCGCTTCGATCGCATGGAGGTCTTCTTCTACAAGGAGGGAGGGGACCTTGCGCGCTACACCGCGCAGTCGGCCACACGCCAGCTGAAGGAGCTGGAGCGGGAATTCGATTTCGCCCTCGACGAGCGGCTCCAATTCATCGTTTACAATTCGCTCACCGATTTCCGGCAGAGCAACATCGGGCTTTCGGGCATCGAGGGAGAGAACAACATCGGCGGTCTTACTCGGATCGTCGGTACCAAGATCTTCGTCTACTTCGAAGGCGACCACACCCTGCTGGACCGGCAGATCCGCTCCGGCATCGCGCACGTGATCATCGACCAGATGATGTTCGGGGGCAATTGGCGCGACATGCTACGGAGCTCCACCTTCATGAGCCTGCCCTCTTGGTACACGGACGGCATCATTTCCTACCACAGCAGGCCTTGGGACGCACCGCTGAACAACCGGGTCAGGGATGGTGTGATGAGCGGTCGCTACGACAAGTTGCAGCGCGTCCAGGGCATGGAGGCGCACTATGCCGGGCATGCCATCTGGAAGTATGTGGCCGATGTCTACGGGGCGGCCGTGATCCCCAACATCCTGTATATGACCAGGGTGAGCAGGAATGCCGAAAGCGGTTTCCTTTTCGTTCTCGGCGTGTCGTTGAAGACCCTCACGCAGGAGTGCATGGCTTATTACCGGGGACGCTTCAAGGAGGAGGACCGCACACGCACCGAAGTGCCGATGGAACCCCTGGCCATAAAGACGCGGAAACAGCGTGTGTACAGCCAGTTCAAACAGAGCCCGGACGGGCGCACAATGGCCTGGGTGAGCAACGAGATGGGGCAGTACAAGGTGTGGGTGCACGACGTGGAAACGGGTAAGACCCGCCGCATCCTCAAGGCCGAGAAGAAACTTGACCGCATCGTGGACCACACCTACCCGGTCCTTGCCTGGCACCCAACAGGCAAGGCGTTGGCGATCGCCGTGGAGCGGAAGGGCGAGCTCTACCTGCGGACGTACACCACGGACGATGGCAAGTCGGTGGAAAAACCAGTCTTCCTGCTCAAGAAGATCCTGAGCATGGAGTACTCCCCGGATGGGCGTAACATGGTCTTCAGTGCGGTGCGTGAAGGCCGCACGGACCTGTACCACTACTACGTGATCGGCAACCGCCAGGACCAATTGACCGACGACCAGTACGACGACCTCGATCCCCGCTTCGTGGATGGTGGCCGCCGTATCATCTTCAGCAGCGACCGCACCAACGATACGCTTCAAGCCAACGCTCCCGTAGCATTGGTGAACGGGTCGAAGGACGTGTTCCTGTACGACCTCGAGAAGCGCTCCCCACTGCTGGTGCGCCTGACCGATACGCCGGACGTGAACGAGTTGCAGCCTGCCCAGTACGACAGTACCAACTACGTTTTCCTGAGCGACGTCGATGGGCTCTACAACCGGTTCCTGGTACGATACGACAGCGTCGTCAGCCACATCGACACCACCGTGCACTACCGCTATTTCACAGTGGAGGAGCGCCTCACGGACCACCGGAGGTCCATCCTTGAACAGGACTTGAATCCCGAGCGTGGATGCTTCACTCAGCTGCAATACAACAATGGCCGGTACCTGTTCTTTGCCGGGAAGACGGACAACGGCCGCACAGCCGCAGCTGGTTTACCCTCGGCACCTTCGGGAAACGGGACTGTCGCGGGCACTAACGATCCGATCGAGGACGATATGCGCTCCCTGGTGAAGGTGGACCCACAACTTCCGAGACCCAAGGGAGCGGATGCCGTGGATACCCGCAGCTATGTCTTCCTGGACGATGCATCGGCTCCGTCGGCACCGGCCAAGCCCACCCGCCCGGGGACGGTCGTTGCCGAGGTGCAGGCGGTCACCGATACCACGGCAGCCAAGGTCTTTACTTACCCCGATCAACGGAACTACAACGTCAACTTCACGATCGACCGGGTGGTCACGCAGGTGGACAACAGTTTCTCCAACCAGTTCTACCAGCCCTTCACCGGCGCCGGTTCGCTCAATCCCGGGCTCAGTGCGCTTACACGCATGGGCATCAGCGACCTGTTCGAGGACTACCGTATCGTTGGTGGTTTCCGCTTCGCACTGGACCTCAACAACAACGATTACCTCTTGTCCTATGAGAACCTGAAACGCAGGCTGGACAAGCGCATCACCTTCCAACGGCAGGCCTATCAAGGGCTCACGTTGAACAATGTGATCAAGGTGCACACGCACAATGTGCGCTACCAGGTGAGCTGGCCGTTCAGCGAACTCGCCAGCGTGCGCGCTTCGGTCATGGCCCGCAACGATCGGTATGTGCTGCAGAGCATCGATCCATTGAGCCTGCGTGCCCGCAATTTCAGCGACAACCTCGTAGGTGCCAAGCTCGAGTACGTCTACGACAGTTCGTTGCCGCGTGGCCTCAACCTATGGACCGGTTGGAAGCTGAAGGTGTTCGCGGAATACTATCAGCAGCCGGACGAAGGACGCAGCGATATGCAAGTGGTGGGCCTTGATCTTCGGCACAGCCTGAAAGTGCATCGGGACCTTATATGGGTGACGCGCTTCGCCGGAAGTATGTCCATGGGCAGCCGCAAGATCCTCCATTTCCTGGGTGGTGTGGACAATTGGCTGTGGGCGAAGGTGGATCCCACCATCCCCATCGATTTTTCGCAGAACTACTTCTACCAGACCATGGGCGTGCCCATGCGCGGCTTCTTCTACAATGCCCGGAATGGCACCAGTTTCGGTGTGTTGAACACCGAGTTCCGCGTGCCCATCATCCGCTACCTGGCCAGCAGGCCGATCCGTTCCGATTTCTTCAACCACTTGCAGATCGCTGCCTTCGGTGACCTGGGCGCCGCATGGACCGGTACCGATCCCTACTCGCAGGAGAACTCCTTCAACCAGGTCACCATCGTGCGGAATCCGCTCACCATCACCCTCAATAGCCAGCGCGAACCGATCGTGGCCGGCTATGGCTTCGGCCTGCGTACCCGATTGCTCGGCTACTTCGTGCGTGCCGATTGGGCCTGGGGTGTCGACGACGGGGTGGTGTTGCCCCGCGTGTTCTACTTCTCACTCAGCCTGGACATATGATGACCTTCGATGGCCAGACGATCGGACTCCTGGTGATCGTGGGTCTGCTGGCCGGTATGCTGAGCGGTTTCGTCGGTGTGGGTGGGGGTATCATCATGGTGCCTGCCATGGTCTGGCTGCTGGGGTATTCGCAGCACCAGGCACAGGGCACAAGCCTCGCTGTGCTCATGTTCCCTGTGGTGCTTCTTGCCGTGCGCAACTATTACCGGGCCGGCATGATCGACCTCAAGGTGGTCCTGGTGATCGCACTTGCGTTCGTGCTCGGTGGTTATTTCGGTAGCAAGTGGTCCCTGGCCCTGCCCATGGGCACGGTGCAAAAGATCTTCGGGGTGGTCATGCTCGCGGCATCCATGAAACTCATCTTCGGCAAGTGATCGACAAGGTCAAGCAAACGGTTTCGGGCTTGCACGCGGACATGGTGCGTTGGCGCCGGCATCTGCATGCGAACCCGGAGCTGTCCTTCCAGGAGCACAATACGGCAGCTTTCGTTGCGGACCTTTTGAGGCAGGAGGGCATTGCGCTGCGCGAAGGTGTAGGCAAGCTGCGCCCGGAGCTGCCGGGTACCGGTGTGATCGCGATGGTACATGGCGAGGCCGCACCATCGGAGCGCTGTTTCGCATTGCGTGCCGATCTTGATGCTTTGCCCATCACCGAAGTAGGAAAGGAGGGTTACTGCTCCGCCAACCCCGGGGTGATGCACGCCTGTGGCCATGATGCCCACACGGCCATGCTGCTGGGCGCGGGAATAGCGCTGCATCGGCTGCGTTCGCATTGGAGCGGAACGGTGATGCTGGTGTTCCAACCCGGCGAGGAAAAGGATCCCGGTGGTGCATCCTTGCTGCTGCAGGAAGGGGTGTTCGACGATCCGAGGCCCGCTGGCATCGTCGGCCAGCATGTGACCCCCGAATTGCCGACCGGTACTGTCGGATTCCGGAGCGGACCCTTCATGGCCGCAGCCGATGAAGTGTACCTGACCGTGCGGGGCAGGGGAGGACATGCTGCGGTACGCGACACGCTCGTGGACCCGATCATGATCACCGCGAAACTGTTGCCTATGCTCTATGACGAGGCAGCGTTGAGCGTTCCCCAAGGCGAGCGCATGGTCTTGAGCTTCGGCAAGGTCGTGGCGAACGGTGCCACCAACATCATTCCCGATACGGTGGCCATCGAAGGCACCTTGCGCACCTTTGGCGAGGGCACCCGCAAATCCTTGCACGAGTTATTGCGCGATCGCACCAGGACGATCGTCGAAGCAATGGGCGGTGAAGCGGAGGTCCGCATTGCGAAAGGATGGCCCGTTGTGGACAACGATCCACGACTTACGGCCCGCGTGCGTTCCGCGGCTGAACAGTACCTCGGCGCGGACAACGTGGTGGAAATGCCGATCCGTATGGGTGCCGAGGATTTCGCCTTCTACACCCAGGTGATGCCCGGTAGTTTTTTTCGCTTGGGCACTGGACATCCGAACAAGCCGGGAACACAAAGCGGACTGCATACGGCAGCGTTCGATGTGGATGAGGATGCACTGGCGATCGGTGCGGGTATGATGGTGTACGGAGCCATCACCGAACTGGCCAACTGATACCCCCCCGATCAGCGCTGAACGATATCGTCCAGCTCGATCACCGGCTTTCCGTTCTTCTCGTGTACGGTCAGTTCCACCACGTGGGTGGATCGGCCACGCGCGGTGTAGAGGTCGACGTGTACACTGAATGCGCCGGGCCAGTTGCGGACGGCGGTTACCTGTAAATTGTTCCACACGGTGGGTGGCGGCATCACCAACGGGGCACCGATGTCCTCCACCGCATCCAACATGGCATCGGCGGAAAGCCGCAC
>JBIIYD010000335.1:0-2572 GCA_044347005.1 Flavobacteriales bacterium
CGCGTTGCGGGCATACTGCGTGGCGGTGGGCAGTATGCTGTAGAACATGCCCTGTTCCTCGGTGCGGAAGAACTCACCGATGATGGGTTCCAACACGCGCCACTGGTCCAGGCGCAGGTTGTCGATGAGCACCATGAACAGCGGCGACTGCTTCTCATCGATCAGCGGGGCCACCTTGGCCTTGAAGAGCTGGTGGCTCATCAGCGGGGCGTCGGATCCCGGACTGTTCAACCAATCGAGGTAGTTCTTGTCCACGAAACGGCAGAACTGGTCGTTGGCCTCGTTCCACTGGCTGCGCAGGATCTCGGTCATGCCCTGGTCCTGACCGCCGACCAGGTCCAGTTCCCACTTCACCAGCTCACTGTAGAGCTGCTTCCATTCCTCGGCATCCATACGATCGCCCAGGCGCATACCCAATTGCCGGAACTGCTGCTGGTAGCTGCTGGTGGTCTTCTCGCTCACCAGACGACGCCCTTCGAGGTTCTTCTTCAGCGAAAGCAGGATCTGGTTCGGGTTCACGGGCTTGATCAGGTAATCGCTGATCTTGCCGCCGATGGCCTCTTCCATGATGTGCTCCTCTTCGCTCTTGGTGATCATGATCACCGGCACATGCGGCTGCACGGCCTTGATCCGGTTGAGGGTTTCCAGCCCACTGAGGCCGGGCATGTTCTCGTCCAGGAAGATGATGTCGTACTCCTTGGCCTGCGCCTTCTCCACGGCATCGAGGCCGTTGTTCACGGTATCCACGCTATAGCCTTTGCCTTGCAGAAAGAGCACGTGTGGACGCAGGAGATCGATCTCGTCGTCGGCCCAGAGGATGTTGGCGGTCATGAGGGGTATGGAGGGGCCTTTCGGCGGAGCGCTTGCGCGGGTTGTTGTAGGCATACCAAGGACAACGCGGGATGCGGTGTTGTGTTGCCCTGTACTTTCGGGGCGTGAAGTTAGTGGGTAGGAAAGGTGAGGTGTGAGGTGTGAGGTGTGAAGTGAACGCGATCGAATGAAAATACTGAACGACCCCATCTACGGTTTCATCAGCGTGCCGCATCCCTTGTTGCTGCGGCTGATCGATCATCCGTGGTTCCAGCGGTTACGGTACATCAAGCAGCTGGGGTTGGGGCATCTGGTCTACCCCGGTGCGTTGCACACCCGCTTTCACCATGCACTTGGTGCGATGCATTTGATGGGCGAGGCCATTGCGACGCTCCGCAGCAAAGGGCACGGGATCACGGAAGAAGAGGCCCTGGGTGCCCGCATCGCGATCCTGCTGCACGACATCGGGCACGGGCCGTTCAGCCACGCGCTGGAGCACAGCCTGGTGGAAGGCATCGGCCACGAAGCGGTGAGCGCCCTGGTGATGGACGCGCTGAACACCGAGTTCGACGGTGCGCTGGACCTCGGCATCCGCATCTTCCGCGACCAATACCCCAAGCGCTTCCTGCACCAACTGGTGAGCAGCCAGCTCGACGTGGACCGCATCGACTACCTGAACCGCGACAGCTTCTACACCGGCGTCAGCGAAGGCGTGATCGGCGGCGAACGCATCATCAAGATGCTACAGGTGGTGGACGACAAGTTGGTGGTGGAAGAGAAGGCCATCTACAGCATCGAGAAATTCCTGGTGGCGCGGCGGCTGATGTACTGGCAGGTGTACCTGCACAAGACCGTGGTGGCTTGCGAGATGATGCTGGTGGAAACGCTGCGCCGCGCGAAAGAACTGGCCCTGGGAGGCACGGGCGTCTTCGCCTCACCCGCCCTGCTGCAATTCCTCACCGCGAACCACGATCGCACTTCCTTCAGCGACCCCGCCATCCTCGGCGACTTCCTCAAGCTCGACGACCATGATGTGATGGGCGCGGTGAAGGTCTGGTGCGACCATCCGGACAAAGTGCTTTCGCAACTCGCTACGGACCTGGTGCATCGTCGCAACCTGCGGATCCGTTTGCAGAACGAGCCGTGGGACGCAACACGCATCGCCGAGCTGCGCCAACGTGTTGCCGATCAACTGGGCATCCCCGTGGCCGATGCCGCACACTTCGTCCTCACCGGCAGCATCGTGAACAACGCCTACGACCCGGAAAAGGACCGCATCGAACTGCGCTACAAGGACGGCACGTTGCGCGACATCGCGGAGGCGAGTGACAACCTGGGGATACAGGCGTTGGCGCGGCCGGTTGAGAAATTCTACCTGGCCTGGCCAAGGTGGCTGGCCACGGAGCGATGATCAGAGTCGTTCCTTTGAACTATCGACGATGAGCCTTTCATAGAAGGCCACTTCCATGATCCCCAAAAAACTGCACTACATATGGCTCGGTGGTGAACCGATGCCTTCCGTCATGCAGGACTGCGTAGCGGGCTGGCGTCGCCTTATGCCGGATTTCGAGATCGTGGAATGGAACGAGGACAACCTTGACCTCGCCAGCCATCCGTGGATGGAGCACATGTACGCCCAGGGCAACTACGCCTTTGCCAGCGACTATGCCCGGCTGATGATCCTGCAAGAGCATGGGGGTATATACCTGGACACGGATGTCGAGGTCAAAAAGAGCCTTGCGCCATTCCTCACTGAGCGCTG
>JBIIYD010000336.1:0-2571 GCA_044347005.1 Flavobacteriales bacterium
TGCGTTCGCAATGGGGTTGAAATACAACCTGACGGCCCGGAGGGAGTCGCCACCGACCATGTCGAAACGGTAGGCGAGTTTGCCACCCTGTGTATTCAGGCCGTAACCCATTTCCGCCGAGCCATCGTCATAGGCGTAGTAGTTGCTCAGTTCCTGTACGAAGGTGGTGGTGTCGTTGTACCGGTTGATGTCCGGTGTGGCGTTGGTCCAGAATTTCACCCGCCAGAACGCCGCGTCCGTGCTTAGCGATGGTTCGTACAGGAAGTTGTTCGGCGCATCGTTCACGGGATTCACACTGGGGAAAATACTTGCCGCATTGCCGCTGGTGTTGGTGCCATTACTGAAGTTCTGTGCGCCTCCGCCATCCGTCAAGGCCGCCTTCATGCCGAAGGTGATGAAGCGGTCCTCATCGTCCAGGTTCCGTTGCTGCAAGGCAACGGATTGCGCCATGTAGGACACCGGTGATTGCTCGTACTTGTTGAAGGGCACCGAGGTATAGGTCTGCAGCAG
This sequence comes from Flavobacteriales bacterium, assembly GCA_044347005.1. GTDB lineage: Bacteria > Bacteroidota > Bacteroidia > Flavobacteriales_F > PHOS-HE28 > PHOS-HE28. Next base: position 511 of record JBIIYD010000336.1, read on the forward strand.
GGTGCTTTCCGGCTGGATGTACGCCACATCGACCAAGGTGGTATCATCGAAGCGCCTTTGTGCTGCAAGTCGCACGTAGTCCAGATGCCAGTGATCGAACGAGCCGCTCAAGGTGGCATAGTTGAGGAAGCGCATCCGGAAACCGTCCTGCAGGTACCGGAATTCACGGATGGGTACCATGACCTGTTGGAAGGGCCGAATATCCGGTTGAGTGGGATAGGCGCTACGCCATACGCGATACCATTGGTCTTCCAGCGGTGCATAGAATTCGAGCGCGAGGCTGTCCTGGGTCTGTGGGAACGCATCGCCACTGAGCCCCCTCGCTTGATAGAAAAAGCTCAGGTAAATGGAGTCGGATGCCGGACGCTGGAGGTCGATGGGCACGGAGGTCAACCGATCGGCGATGCCATAGGACGAATAATTGGCGAAATCGTAAGGATAGCCCGTGCGTGACAGGCCATCGAAGGTGGCCACCCCGATGGTGGGCGGTGCCACCGGATAGGTGTCGTTGATGTAGGCGTCATCGTCTTCCCACAGCACCATGGGAACGAACGTGCCTGCCATATCATAGGTCGCAGGGTCCGGCGCCACGGTATACACCAGCAGCGAATCCTGCACGAGGCCCGGGGCCACGAGGAAGAGCGTATCCAGTGGAGGTGCCGACAAGGTATCGTAGACCGTGTAGGCCGGCCATGCGATGACCACCTCCGAGGTGGGCGGATAAACGGATAGGTCCCTCACCGTAACGGAAACTTCCGGCAATGGCTGGCGGCTCAGAATGGTCGTATCGGGGTCGCTGTCGTCCACGATATAGCGGAACGTCGTATCGCTGGAAAAGGCCATATCGGGTTCGGAAACGCCGCCCACTTCGAGCCGGTAGATGGAGGGGTTCTGCGTCACGTTCGCATCGTCCGGCCGGGCCCAGCGCTTTCGCGTGCGGTCCACCGAAAAGTCGTCCATCACGGGTAGCTCCTGTGGCAGGTTCTCATAGATGAAATAGGTGCGCAGGTCCGATTTCTCGGCTGCCGCCTGCTCCACGGGCAACGGACGCGCCGAAATGGCCCGGAGCACTTCACCCGACTGGCCTTGTGCCAGCACGGCCAACAGAGCAACGCTCAGCAGCGTGATCGGTCTATAGGTCGACATCGGCGGTATCTGCTTTCATGTAGAGCGAGGGGTCGTCCCAGCCTTGTTTGGGGCTCAAGCCCGCGGTATCCGTGGTCAACCAAATGTCGATGATACTGCCCATGGGCACACGTCCAAGGGCGGTCACATCGGGCGATTGTCGACGCACCCTTGCCAACGACGAATCGATCCGCGTATTGCACCCGGCGCACTCCACCACGATACCCAGGTTCAACGAAGCCATGTTGAGCACGGTAAGCGCTTGTGTCGTGGTCAATCCGATCAACTCCGGAACCGGCACCCGCTCCCCGTTGTCCCCGCTTCCCAACACCAGGGTGATGGCTTCACCGCGCCGGATACGCGCATCCGGTTCGATGTGCTGCCCTTTGTACAGCTGGTCCACGACACAATCCACACAAGCATCCGGGCGGTATTGGAGCTCCTTGATCTTCAAGCCGATGATCTCCACCACGGAGATGGCCTGGCGCTTCGACAGGTCGATAAGCCCGGGCATGTCGATCATCTTGGGCTGGCTGGCATTCAATACCAGGTACACTTTGCGGTCCGGCTTCACCTCGGCACCCGCCTTGGGCGACTGGTCCACCACGCTGCCTTTGGGGAGGTCTTCGACGTAGACCGAGTCGATGACCATTGCGAGCAGGTCGCGCTTGGCCAGCATCACCTCCGCCTCCTCGAAGGACAAGGACTTCAGGTCCGGGACACGCATGGCCACATTGTGGCGGGTGTAGGCGCGCAGCGACAACCACCCCAGGAACAGGAGCAGCACCAACACCAACACGGGGAGGATCAAGCGGACGAACCTGGGGGCCATGGACGGAACAAGCGGTACTGGATGACCCGCAAAGGTAGCCCTCCCGGGCTACGCCGGAACCGCGGTCCACAGGGCTATCGGGTCTTGAATCCACGAAGGGCGGT
>JBIIYD010000337.1:0-2570 GCA_044347005.1 Flavobacteriales bacterium
CAGGACCTGATGAAGGCCATTGCGGGATAAGCGATGGACTACCTGAAGTCCTTTGCAACGCTCGGGACACGGTTCCTCCGTCCGGCGGACTACCTGCAGAGGCAGCTGGGCAACATCCGGGCGGTGGTATTCGATTGGGACGGCGTGTTCAATGATGGCTGGAAGGACCTCGATGGTGGAAGCCCCTTCAGCGAGGTGGACAGTATGGGCGTGAACCTGCTCCGCTTCTCGCTTTGGCAGCGGGAACAGGTGCTTCCACCTTTCGCTGTGATCACCGGTCAGCAGAACCCGCATGCCCAACGGTTCGCTGAACGTGAGCATTTCGAAGGCATCTACATGGGCTACTCGAACAAGACCGAGGCCTTCGCTGCATTCCTCGAAAAGCACAAGCTGGATGCCCGGCAGGTGGCTTTCTTCTTCGACGATGTGCTCGATCTTCCAGTGGCCAGGCAGTGTGGACTACGGATCATGATCAAACGGCTTAGCAGCCCATTGTTCGAGAACTACGTCGTGGCCGGGCGTGATGCGGACCTCCTGACCCATTTCAGCGGCGGCGACCACGGATTGCGGGAAGCGTGCGAGCTGCTGATGGCCTTGAGCGGCCGACATGCGGAAACGATCGAACACCGCGTCAAGTTCAGCGAAACCTACCAGGCGTACCTCACCCATCGAGCGGCCGTGAATACCGAGGTGGTGAGCCCGTTCAGGAACCACTAACCGCGCATCTTGAACCGCGTGGTATTCGGCCCTTTCTTGACCGGAAAGGCGGCTTGTTCGAATTTGGGCGGCCCCATGGTGCCCATAGCATTGTTGCTGAACCCATAGGGCTCCTTGGGTACCCCGATCCAATTCAGGTCCATTTCACCATTGCCGTTGAGGTCGTGGAACGCTTTGATCGCGTAACGACCTTCCGGCAGGTCCTTCAGTTCGACCCGCACTTGCGCGGCGTTCACCTTGATCGAAGTGGACCTGCATCCCTGCTCGCTGTCATAGGCCGCGGCGGTCGGACACACGGCCAGGTGCAACGTCCCGCTCGTGTTCCCACTGCTCAGTTCCACCTCGATGGTCAATGAACCTTGGGCCGTGGACGCCAGGGAAAGTGCACAGGTGATGATCGAATGGATGGCTCGCATGGGGGTCAGAATCGTGTCGGTGATCGCATCGCATCGGCCAACGACCGCCGGAATTCGTTGCGTGGTATCTCCAGTGCACCCAGTTGGGCGGTGAAGGTGTTGAGGTACTGCGTATCGAACAACCGGAACCCCTTTTTCACAAGGTGTTCCAGCAGGGTGTAGAAGGCGACCTTTCCGGCGTTCCGCATGTGGCTGAACATGCTCTCTCCAAAGAACGCGCCGGCCAGGGCAACACCGTAGATGCCACCGACCAGTTGTTCCTCGTGGAAGACTTCTACACTGTGGGCGTGTCCGGCTTCGTGCAGCTCGCAATAGCTGGCTTGTATACGCTGGTCTATCCAGGTTTCATCTCGGGCCGCACAGTGCTGCACCACTGCTGCGAACGCTCCGTCCATGGTGACCCGGAACCGTCCGTTACGAATCGTTCGCTCCATGCGCTTGTTGGGGCCGATGTCCGGCAAGGGGAATACCGCCCTGGGGTCCGGGTCGTGCCAGTACAACTCGCCATCCTCATGGCACATGGGAAAACGTCCATTGGAATATGCGGCCACAAGCACATCCACCGGGATCATGGCCACCGTCACCTGCGGCTTCATCGGCCCTTGACCACGGTGCGCAGTGGTTCGCCGTCGATACGAACGAGGTAGAAGCCGGGAGCCAGGGTGCCGAGCTCGCCGTTGGAGAGGGTGATCCCGCCGGAACGTGCATCGGCACGAACGGAGAACAGTGGCCTGCCCGAAATGTCCAGGAACTCCACCAGCCTGGTGCCTTCGTCCGATCCCGGAAAAACGATCGTGAGGTGCTCACTGAACGGAACGGGGAAAATGCGCACACCATCCTTCGCTGGGCTCGACATACCGGTGGTGGCGGACAGCAACTCATGAGCCCGCTGGAAGTCCGGAATACCATAGCCCAACTCCTGGTCGGGGGCATCGTACTGGCTCGCGCTCCGTCGAACAGCATCCATGATGTCCATGGCGGTGCGCTCGGGATGCAGCTGCCACAGGCAGGCCACGAGCCCGGAAACCAAGGGTGCCGAAAAGGAGGTTCCGTTCAAGAGTGTGACCTCCTGCCCATCGGGACCGAGCCCTGTGGCCCCCCATCCCATCGCCGCCACGTCCGGCTTCACCCGTCCGTCGGCACTCGGACCCCGTGAACTGAAGAAAGCATATTGCTCTTCGGCGCCGACGGCACCCACCGTAAGGATGTCGAAAGCGTCGGCAGGTGCGCTGATGTAGTTCCAGGGATCATTGCCCTGGTTTCCCGCGCTGGTAACGGGTATCATTCCCTTTTGGGCGGCGATGCTGGCGGCGATGCTGATCCGGAGGGTGGCACCGTCCAAGTCGGAATAGATATGGTCCATGGTGCTGTCGTCGAACACGGTATAGCCGAGCGAGGTATTCAGGATGTCCACACCCAGGCTATCGCACCATTCGG
>JBIIYD010000116.1:0-8875 GCA_044347005.1 Flavobacteriales bacterium
CATCCTTTTTGCATGCGACCAGCGCCCCACCAAGCAGAGCGATCAACAGGAAGTTCTTCAAGGGTGTGTTCATGACATGAATCGGGGTTTGATCATCGTGAGCGATCGGCGTTCGATTGTTGTGCAACCGGGTTGCAAATATGAGGAACAACATCCTGTCCTGCAACTCGGTTGCATGAATTATCTTTGCTTCGATGGATAACGAGCATAGACTTCGCGACCACGGACTGCGGGTGACCAGTACACGGTTAGCCGTGCTCGATCTGCTGCAACACAGCGTTAAGGCCCTTTCGCAAGGCGATGTAGAGCGCGCCCTTCCCGACCAAGCGGACCGGGTGACCTTGTTCCGGGTGCTCCAGAACTTCGAGGAGGCAGGCCTGGCACACCGCGTCATGGATGCCCACGGTGTGGCCCGTTATGCTTCCTGCGACTCCACGTGCAGTTCCGGTCATCACCATGACGTACATGCCCACTTCCGGTGCACGGATTGTGGCGATGTCTATTGCCTCGAGGCGGTTCCCCTTCCCCAAGTCAAGGTACCCAAAGGCTTCCAGCTGAAGGAAAGTCACTTGGAGTTGGAGGGCAGCTGCAAGGCCTGCGCGTAGCGCGGAACATTAGTGGACCCTTGGCGTTGTTCCTTGGTGCCACGCCACAGGATACCTGCCGATCGTCCTGCGAAGACCTGCATCATCTGCAGGCGCCCGTTCCAGTGGCGCAAAAAATGGGAGAAGGTTTGGGATGAGGTGAAGTATTGCAGCGACCGATGCCGATCGAACAGGAACCACGCCCCGCAGCACACCTCCGCCTGATCCTGGGCGATCAATTGAACCTGGCGCACGGCTGGTTCGAACGCAAGGATGCCAGGGTGCTTCACGTGCTCATGGAAGTGCGCCAGGAAACGGACTATGCCTGGCACCACATCCAGAAAGTGCTCGGATTTTTCGGGGCCATGCGTCGCTTTGCGGAGCGGTTGCGCACCGACGGTCATCGCGTGCTGTACCTGACGCTGGACGATCCGCGCAACACGCAGGATATCGCCGGCAACCTGCGCTGGATGCTGAACGCGAGTGGAGCCACCACCTTCGGATACCAGCTACCCGACGAATTCCGGCTTGATGCGCAACTGAAGGCCTTCGCAATCACCAGCGGTCGCGCGGTCGAGGTGGCCGATTCGGAACACTTCCTCACAACGCGCGAAGAGCTCGCCAACTTGTTCAAGGGGAAGAAGCAGTTCTTGATGGAGCGCTTTTATCACGTCATACGCGAACGCACCGGCCTCCTGATGAACGGCAGGCAGCCGATCGGTGGGCAGTGGAACTTCGACAAGGAGAACCGGGGTCGCCCACCGAAAACGCATGTGGCACCGCCTCCCCTATCCTTCGACCACGACCTCCACGAGTTGTACAGCATGGTGGAAGCGCGTGGGGTGAAGACCATCGGCACGGTGGATGCAGCGCACTTCCCGTGGCCACTGGACCGTTTGGAAAGTCTTGACCTACTGGCCTACTTCTGCGAGCACCTGCTCCCCCATTTCGGTACGTACCAGGATGCGTTGATGCCCGGCCAATGGGCCTTGTACCATTCGCGCCTCAGCTTCGCCATGAACGTGAAGCTGCTCTCGCCACTGGAAGTGTGCCAGGCTGCCGAAGCCGCGTGGAGGGCCGACCCCGAGCGCATCACCCTGCCCCAGGTGGAGGGCTTCATCCGTCAGATCATCGGTTGGCGCGAGTATATGCGCGGGGTGTATTGGGCGAAGATGCCGGCCTTCGCAACGATGAACTTCTTCGGCCATGACCGCGCGCTACCGGAGTGGTACTGGACCGGCAGGACGAAAATGGCCTGCCTGCGTGAAGCCATCACCAGCAGCCTGCAGAACGCCTACGCGCACCACATCCAGCGGCTCATGGTCACCGGCAACTTCGCCTTGCTGGCCGGTGTGGACCCGGACGAAGTGGACCGCTGGTACCTGGGCATCTACATCGACGCGAACGAGTGGGTGGAGATCACGAACACGCGTGGGATGAGCCAGTTCGCCGATGGCGGCATCGTGGGCACCAAGCCCTATGTGAGCAGCGGAGCCTACATCAACAAAATGGGTCACCATTGCAGCTCGTGCTACTACGATGTGAAGGAGCGCACCGGGCCGAAGGCCTGCCCCTTCAACGCGCTGTACTGGCACTTCCATGCGCGCAACCGCGAGCGCCTGGAGAGCCCGGATGCCCGTCCCGGAACAATGATGCGCGTGGGCATGGTGTACCGCACCTGGGAGAAAATGGATGCCTCCACCCGACAGGCGCTGCTCGACAAGGGCGATGACCTGTTGGCCCTCATCGACACCCTATGAGCCGCGCGATCCTCTGGTTCCGCAATGACAAGCGTTTGGCCGACAACACGGCCCTGACAGCGGCGCTTGCCGACCACGATGAGGTGTTGCCCGTGCTGATCATCGACCCAGCGCAGAACGGCGCTTCGCCTTTCGGGTTCGAGCGGTCGGGAAGCTTCCGGCGCCGTTTCATCCGTGAAGGGATCGTGGACCTCGCCGCAGCGCTCCGTTCCAAAGGCAGCGCGCTGAGCGTGCGCGTGGGTGATCCGGCAACTACGCTACGCCAGGTGGCCATGATGTGGAAAGCCGATGTGGTCCATGCACAACGCCTGTACGGCTGGGAGGAACAGCAACAGGAACGCGCCGTGGCCTCCGAACTGGACCTTCGGCTGCATGCGCCCAACACGCTGCTGCTACCGGGCGACCTTCCCTTCACGGTGGATCAGCTTCCTCACGTGTTCACCGCGTTCCGCACCAAGGTCGAAACCGCCAGCCCGGTGCGGGAAGTGTTACCCGAACCCGAGAGGATCACTTCACCCATTTACTGGGGAGAACGGCTCCCATCGCGGGAAGACCTGCCATACGTGCCCTACCCGAACGATCCGCGCGGGGCCTTGGCGTTCCAAGGTGGGCGTACCGCCGGACTTGCTCGCCTGAAGCACTACCTGTGGGACACCCGCGCACTTTCCAGCTACAAGGAGACCAGGAACGGCCTGATGGGCGCGGACTACAGCAGCAAGTTCAGCCCTTGGCTGGCGTCGGGCGCCTTGTCCGCACGCGAGATCCATCAGGAAGTGAAGCGCTACGAGGCCGAGCACGGTGCCAACGAAAGCACCTACTGGCTCGTGTTCGAACTGCTATGGCGCGACTTCTTCCAGTTCACCGCAGCGAAGCATGGGGCCGACCTGTTCAAGCGTGCCGGCATCGCGCACAAGCCACATCAGGGAAACCACGATCCGTTTCGCTTCGAGGCGTGGTGTGAAGGCCGTACCGGACAGCCCTTCGTAGATGCCAACATGCGCGAGCTCGCAGCTACCGGCTGGATGAGCAACCGCGGCCGGCAGAACGTGGCCAGCTACCTGGTGCATGATATGGGTCTCGACTGGCGGATGGGTGCCTATTGGTTCGAGCGCATGCTCATCGACTACGACGTGTGCAGCAACTGGGGCAACTGGCAATACGTGGCCGGCGTGGGCAACGATCCACGTGAGGGACGACGATTCGACCCGGTGCGGCAGGCCGGGATGTACGACCCGGAGGGACGCTTCAGGGAGCTTTGGGGCTGAGCTCCTCTTTATCCGGGTCGCCTCTTCCTCCCCGATCGAACAACCTGCGTCCAAGCCAGGCTTTGCTGCTGAACGACGAGCGGTACAACCACCGGTGGAGCGACCATGCGGTGACTGTGCCGAGCGCTCCACCCGCCAGTATGTCCTCCATGAAATGCTGGGAGAGATAGACCCTTGAAAAGGCCAGCAAGCCGGCAGTAATCGCCAGCACGGATCCGGATCGTTTGCCACCGATGATGATGGCCAGCGCCATGCACATGGCGAACGCGGCGGTCGCGTGCCCACTGGGAAAACTGAAGTGGTGGTTCAGGTCGATACCCTCCACCCATTCCATGCCCCCGAGTTGGTCGCGGTGCATTCCAGGACGATCCACATGCGCGAAGACCTGGTGCTTCAGCAATTGAACGACGATGGCACTGAGCCCGCAGGACAGGCCCATCATCAGCGATGAGCGGTAGTCCTTGACCATTAGCAGTATCAAGGTGATCACGGTCGGCACAAGGCCATCGGCAGCGTGCGTCACCACCCGGAAGAAAAGATCCAGAACCCCGTCATGGTGCGCGTTCATTGCACTGTGCAATGCGAACTTGTCCATGGCCAGTACCGCGATCACGGCCGGAACAGCAAGCACCACGGCCGTGCCAACGAACCATTGAACGGTGTCCTGCGAACGCTGCATGGCGCTAAGCTATGTGCTGTGCCCATGCGTTCATTGGACATACTTTTGTACCATGGTCAGGGCAAGTATCGCTGGTATGGTCATGCTCATGTTCGGTTCGCTGGACGATCAACAAGGCCTGTACGGCCAGACCGGATTCACCAACCTGTTCGGCGGACCATTGGGCCACTCGGCCGTTTCTGTTCTCCCACAAGGCAGTGGTTGGTCGGTCACGACAACGGTGTTCGGTGGTGACGATGTCGGCTTCAAGGCCGTCGTTTCCACGTGGACCACGAATGGTCAGCCCACCGGTCAAACGGTGCTCCCGATACCCGGCAGTGTTTTCCTGCAAGCCATGGTGCCCACACCGGATGGCGGTCAATACCTCTGCGGCAGTCTTATTCCCGGGCAGGGCGGTGAGCACCAGGCGCTCGTTGCCAAATTGGATGCGGGAGGTACTTTGCTGTGGTGGCGCAGCGCTCCCGAAGCCAGCGCGCAACAGTACCTGGGCATCACGACCATGCCCGACGGCGGTGCGGTCGCATGTGGTATGGCCGATGGCCCCAACGGTCATCTGGTGATCCTGGGCCGTTATACGAGTACGGGCGATATCCAGTGGACGGCCGAGCGCTTGTTCGACCTGCACGCCGAAGCACATGCCCTGAGTTCCGATGACAGTGGTATCATGCTCACCGGAAGGCAACTCAACTTCGGCGGCAAGACCGATGTGCTGTTCATGCGTTACGACCTGGCGGGCAACTTCTTGTGGAACACCTCCTGGGGTGGTGGCGATGACGATGAAGGACGTTCCCTACTTCCCACACCGGACGGCAATTTCATCATGGCGGGTAGCACAAGAAGCTTTGGACCAGTGAATGCGCAAGGTGTGCGCCGTAAGAACCTCTACCTGATCAAGATCGATGCGAACGGCGACACGCTTTGGACCAGGACCTTCGGCGATACGGTGAGCGACCGGGAAGCATTCGTCGTGCGCAGTGCGCCCAACAACGAACTTTTCGTGGCCGGCACCATCGGCACCAGTGGCCTCAGCGATGCACTGGTGCTGCGCATCGGGCAGCAGGGTCAGTCGATCTGGGAGCAGCGGTACGACACCGGCAAGGAAGAACGACTGCTCGGGTTGCATGCCTTGGCCTCCGGTTTCGCAGCCTGCGGCTGGTCCTTCGACGACCCCGGCAAACGCGCTCTGTTACTGCGCCGTAATGCCGATGGCAACTGATCGTTAAAAGGACAACTTTTCGCGGATAAGAGCGCGAATACCACGATCATAGTATTGCCTCCTCCGTTCCGTCCATGGACTTTTGCCTGCCCGTCAAAGCAGCATCAGCACCATGACCACGATCGGTAAACGATACCTCGCACGCACCAAGGACAAGGGAGCGTTGCGCATCATCGATCCGCGTACACGCTGCATCCTGAATGCTGTATTGCTGGAGAAACCGGTGCAAGCGGTGCAGGAATACCTCAATGCCCTTGGCAAGGGCGTGAAGCTGGGGATGCTTCTCATCCTCGTGCTGGTGTCCGCTGCTGAAGGATGGGCACAAAGCGGTTCCATATCGGGCACCGTAAGCAGTGTAGATGGAACGCCATTGGCCTTTGTGAACGTAGTGCTCCAAGGCACTGGAAAGGGCGCCACGACCGATAAGTCCGGCCGGTTCACCCTGACATCGGTAGCGGATGGGGACTACCGTTTGGTGGCCTCCATGATCGGCTTTTCGGAAGCGGTGGCCCAGATCAAGGTTCCCGTGGTCGGTGAGATCAAGCTGGTGCTTGGCGAGCGCGTAGTGGACCTGCCCGCCTTTACGGTACAGAACAGCATGACCGGAGGAAGCGGTCCCGTGCAGCAACAGGCGGGTTCGGCCTGGTACATCGGCCCGCGTGAAATGCAGCGCTTCGCGTACACCGATGTATCGCGTCTGTTGAAGTCCGTTCCCGGTGTCAACGTTCAGGAGGAGGATGGCTTCGGCTTGCGGCCGAACATCGGCTTGCGTGGTGCCGGTCCGGAGCGGAGTTCCAAGATCACGCTCATGGAAGACGGCGTGCTGGTGGCACCTGCCGCCTACTCGTCTCCTGCCGCCTACTTCTTCCCCACCGTGGGCCGCATGAACGCCATTGAAGTGGTGAAGGGCAGCAGCCAGGTGCGCTACGGTCCGCTTACCACCGGAGGTGCCATCAACTTCATATCCACACCGGTACCCCAGCGCAGCGCCGGCATGGTGGCCGCATGGGGCGGCTCCTACGGCATGCGCACGATCCACGCACAGGCCGGCACCGAACTGGCCGTGGCGAACGGTGATAGGGTGGGTGTCCTTGTCGAAACCTTCCAACAAGGCGCCGATGGCTTCAAGGTGCTCGACAATGCCGGTCCAACGGGCTTCAGCAAAGGTGACAACCTGGCCAAGCTCACCTGGCGGACCGATGCGGAAGCCCGCATCCAACAAGCCATAGCACTGAAGGCGAACATCACCACCGAGGTCAGCGACGAAACGTATCTCGGGCTCTCCCGCGATGACTTTGCGGCCACCCCCTTCCGTCGTTACGCAGCTTCGCAGAAGGACCGGATGGAGGTGGATCACGACCTGCTCTCCGCCCAGTACGCTATAACCTTGCCCAAGGGTCCCGAACTAACGGCGACCGCGTACCGCACAAACACGGCGAGGAACTGGTACAAACTCGACCAGGTGGTGGATAGCAGCGGTACCAAGGTCCCGATCGCCACCTTGCTCGACAAGCCCGAGAACAGGCCTTATGCATTCGGCATACTGGGCGGGGATAACAGTGGGGACAATGCACTGCTCGTAAAAGCGAACAACAGGAACTACCAGACTTCCGGCATCCAGTTCATCGGCAAACACACGGTGAAGGCAGCCAAGGCGGAGCATGGCTTCGAACTTGGGCTTCGCCTGCACAGCGACTACATGGACCGTTTTCAATGGACGGATGGATACCGGATGTCCGAAGGCACCATGCTACAGACCAGCGTCGGCAGGCCTGGCACCGAAAGCAACCGCATTTCAAGCGCCGATGCGGTGGCGGCGCACTTCATGTACGACCTCACCGTCGGCCGGTTCGGGATCCACCCCGGGTTGCGCACCGAGCACATCGTTATGCGCGAAGAGAACTATGGGACACAGGACCCCTACCGCACGGGAGTCGCGCTCAAGACCGTGGAGAACACCGTGGACGTGTGGATCCCGGGCATCGGTGTGGACTTCGACCTGACCAAGACCACGCTGGCCTTCGTCGGGGTCCATCGCGGCTTTTCCCCACCAGGCACCGATCCGGAGACAATGCCCGAATCGAGCGTGAACTATGAAGCGGGAGTGCGGCACAACGCGGGTTCGTTGGAGATCCAGGTCATCGGGTTCCTCAATGATTACAGCGAGCTTCTGGGATCGGACCTTGCAGCAGCGGGTGGCGACGGCACCGGCGATCTGTTCAATGGTGGGAAGGCCCTGGTGGAAGGCGCGGAGTTCTTTGCTTCACTGGACCTGCTGGCCCGTCGTTCGGAACGATTCCGGGTGCCGGTCAACTTGGGATACACCTTTACCGATGCCAGCTTCGGCAGCAGCTTCATCAGCACCTTCGCAGGCTGGGGCCTGGTTCTGGATGGCGACCCGATCCCCTACATCGCCAAACACCAGGTCAATGGAAGGATCGGATTCGAAGCCCGCAAGTACAGCGTGAACCTTTCAGTGAACCACATGGGTGAAATGCCCGGGCAGGCCGGACCAGTGGGCGACGGAACCGAATACCTCATTCCATCGTTCACGGTGATCGACCTTGGTGCTACGTACCGCTTTGCTCCCCAGGCGGAGGTGTTCGGCACGGTCCAGAACCTGCTCGATCAAGCCTACCTGGTGTCCAACGTGCCTGCGGGTAACAGACCGGGAATGCCAAGGGCCGTTCAGGCCGGGGTCCGGTTCCGGTTCTAGGGATCACGCCGCATTCGCACGCGCCGAACATTGACGGAGCGCCCTTCGGTAACGCGCCTGAACGATCAAGGCAGCTGTTCCGTGCGCACCGTGGTCGGGACCACTCCCCCGATGTTGATCAGGATCGGATCGCGATCGTTGCCGATCCCGGTGTATTTCACAACACCGTCCAACGTGACATCCGCCGGCAGGTAACCCGCTTGCACAGCTGTAGGGATCAAGCCTCCGAGGGTGGTGAGGATGAAGTCGCGGTCGTTATTCACTCCGGTATACTTCACCAAGCCATCGCGCACCGTGTTGCCGGCCCATAAGGCTTTGCGCCCGTTCGACAAGGTGAAGCGTGCGTCCGTGCCGTGGGTGGGCAACTCGGGTGAAGTAAGGTCCACGCCAACGACCTGTGCTCCCAATGCCACACCACCGGAAGTCATGGCGGCGAGGTGATTGCGGTGCCTGACGACAACGCGGTACTGGCCTGCCGGGACACTGAAGAACAAGCGGGTGCGCCCTTGGGCATCCACGATATCGCCATCACGCTCCAACAAGGCACAACGGGTGGCCACCACTTGCGCGGGGTTCACATTGCTGCGCAACTCGAGCAGTACCCAATCGACGATCGCATTCTGGCCGGTCATGGCCAAGCGCGCGGGAGAGACCG
>JBIIYD010000117.1:0-8840 GCA_044347005.1 Flavobacteriales bacterium
CTTGGCCGAATAACGAACGTGCATGGCGCCATATCCCAGTTCGTCGACCAAGGCGTCCTTCGTGCGGAAGAAGCGTTCGTTGCCGCTGTGGAAGAATTCCTGCAAGCATAGTATACCGGCATCCTCACGCTCCAACACGGCGAAGATCTCGTCCCGGGTCTCCTTGTTGTGGCTCCAGTTGTAGAGGTCGAACAGGCGTACGTTCCAGGACAACACCTTCACGCCATCGCCACGTACGGCTTGTTCAGGAGCATCGCGAGCCAACAGTTGAACATGGTCGGTGAAGTGGCCCCAGCCCGCCAGTAGAACGATGGCCGAAGCCAACATGCGCTTGCGGCGGAACAAGAACCACCAGACCAGGAAGAACGCATGCACCAGCAATTGATAAGGGTAGCTCATGGCCAACAGGGCCAATACCCACAGGGTGCGCGGACTGGTGTGCGGTGCCGCGTAAGTGGCCAGGAGCAGCAGCACCGCCAGGCCATTGGCCCACCACATGGGCCGGTGCCACAGCGATACGCGTCCGCTGCCGGGTCTTGCGCTGTGCTTGTTTTCCTCCATGTTCGCGCTTCCGCAGGTCTTCAACAAAGCATCCGGTCCATCCGCTTCCGGTAACGCCTACTTGCTGGCTTTGAACAGCAGGTCCTTCTCCTCCTTGCTCAGACTGTCGTAGCCGCTGCGGGATATTTTGTCCAGTATGGCGTCTATTCGGGCCTGTGCTTCGCGAGCTGCGTTCCGGGGCACAGACGCCTGGCCGGCATTGCGCGCACCGGGGTGCTTGGCCACGCGCATGCGCCCGCCGCTGTTGCGCGCGAACAGACCGCTCACGCGGTCGAGCGCGTTCGCCAACGACAAGGACCAGTCCCTGCCCTTGCTCAACTGTTGTGAGGCCAGGAAGCCGTAGAGCGCACCGCCCAGGTGGGCGATGTGGCCACCGCTGTTGCCACCCTGGCGGATGCTGATGAGGTCGATCGCCACGTAGATCAGCGCCAACCACTTCAAGCGTATCGCACCAAAGAGCAGCAGGTGCACTTGCAGGTCGGGCCGATAGGTGGCCAGGCCCACGAAAACGGCCATGACCGCACCGGAGGCACCCAGTATGGTGCTGCCCTGTGCGAAGCGCTCGAAGGCGGGTAGGAAGTTGTAGCTCAGGATGTACAGCAATAGCCCGCTGAGCCCGCCCAGGAGGTAGTTTCCCAGAAGGCGTTTACCACCCAGGAGGTCCTCGAACATGCGCCCGATGAACCACAGCACCAACATGTTGAAGAAGAGGTGGAACAAGTCCCAGTGAGCGAACATGTAAGTGATCGGAGTCCACGGCGTGCGCAACAGGAGCGCAGGGTCGCTCGTGCTCATGAGCCAACGCACCAGGTCGGGTCCTTCGGCACCGAACAGGAAGAAAGCGAGGTCCACCAGGCGCAGCACCAGGAACACGCCGATGTTCAGCATGATCAGCCGCACGAGGGTGCCGCCGGTGTGCCATTGGGTTCGGATGTCCTGTTGGAGGGCCATGTTCCGGATGCGCGGTTCAGCGCGGAAGTGGTAGGATGCCGTGCAAAGTTCGCATGCAGTCGGGAACGATGCGGGACTATGTCACCAAAGTTGTCCCTGCTTGCGCCAATAGCGGATCAGGAGAAAGCCGAAGACCATGCCACCGAGGTGAGCGAAGTGTGCCACATTATCGCCGGGATTGCGCGCAATGCCGGATACCAATTCCAGAACGCCATAGCCGATCACGAAGTACTTCGCTTTGATGGGGATGGGCGGGAAAAGCAGGAAGAGCTGTGCGTTGGGGAACATCATGCCGAAGGCGAGCAACACGCCGAAGACCGCTCCGGACGCCCCGATCATGACACCCACCCGGTCGAAGAAGACCTGTCGCACCACCTCCCAGGGTGCACCGCTGCTACGCGCAATGGCTTCCAACTCCGCTTCGGCGCTTTGCAGGTCGATGGCGCTTTCGGTCACGGCAAGGTCGACGGCCGAAATCGATACGCCGTATGCCGCCAACTCCTGCTGATGCCGCACCACTTCGAAGGCGTTGATGCCGGTATGCAGCGCCACGGCTCCGAAGCCAGTGAGCAGGTAGTAGTTCAGGAAACGCTTCGACCCCCAAAGCCGCTCCACGGCACCACCGAACATGAACAAGGCGAACATGTTCACGAACAAATGGCCCAGGTCGCCATGCATGAACATGTGGGTGACCAATTGCCAGGGCTTGAACAGCGGCGAACCGACGTAGTGCATACCGAGCAGGCCGTCCAAGGTGCTGCGTCCCAGTGCGTCGGTACCCATCGACAGTTTCAACAGGAACATGATCCCGTTGATGATGAGAAGGTTCTTGACGACCGGGGGTAAGCCACCGGACATGGCGCTCAGGGAGGTTCGCATCAGCGTTGGAAGCGTTCGTTCAACTCGTCGAGCCCGAAGGTGATCAGCGTGGGTTTACCGCTGGGCGTGTGCGTGGGGTTGGCGCAAGCGAACAGCCGGTCGATCAGGTCGTGCATCTCTGCGCTTGCCATCACCTGCCCGGGCCGCATGGCCATGCTTCGCGCCAGACCACGCGCGAGGGCCTGGTGGCGGTCGTTGCGTAGCACGCCCTTTTCGTTCTTGAGGTGTTCCAGCACACTTTCCAGCAGGCGCACCGGGTCGTCGTCGGGGGCTTCGGCCGGCATGCCGTTCACCTGCACCGTGCGGCCGCCGAAGAGTTCGATGTCCAGCCCCAGGGCTCGCAGATCGGGCAGCAGTTCCTGCACCAGGGCCATGTCGCTGGCGTTGAGTTCCACGTTGCGTGGGAAGAGTTCGGCCTGGCTGAGCCCGGCGCCTTGCTCGAGGTTCTTCAGGTTGCGTTCGTACAGGATCCGCTCGTGCGCCCGCTGCTGGTCCACCACCATGAATCCGCTGCGTACTTGGGCCAGGATGTATGCGCCGTGCAATTGGAATACGGGGCGCTCTCCGGGCATTCCTTCGTGTTCGCGCATGGCCATGATGCGCGGCGGGTTCACGTCCGGTGCTTCCGTGCCGGAGGGCGTTGCGTTCGGCAGGTCGAAGAGTTGTTGCCAACCTTCGGGCGAATTCCGCGGAGGCGGGTTGAATGCCCCCAGGTCCGTGGGACGCCACGCGGGCACTGCGGTGGAAGTGGAGGGGGAGGACCCGGCGCTGGCAAAAGCAGCAATGATGGCCGGCTCCGGCTCGAAGTCCAGGCTGGGCACGATGTTGAAGCGGCCCAACGCTCGGCGTACCGCGGCATGCACGATGGCATACACGGCCCGGTCGTCGCGGAATTTGATCTCCGTTTTGGTCGGGTGGATGTTGATGTCGATCAGCGACGGGTCCAGTTCGAGGAACAGGTACCAGGACGGGTAGGAATCGCGCGTCACCAACTCCTCGTAGGCCTTGCGCAGTGCATGCTCCAGATAGGCGCTGCGGATGAAGCGGTGGTTCACGAAGAAGTACTGCTCGCCCCGCGAGCGTTTCGCGAATTCCGGTTTGCCCACGAAGCCCATTACGCTCAGGAAGTCGGTGGTCTCTTCCACCGGTACCACGCGCTCGTCGTATTTGCGGCCGAAGAGCCCTACGATGCGCTGGCGCAGCGCTGCGGCGAAGGCAGTGCCCGGCAGTGCCGCTTGAAGGTTGAACTCTTCCTGGTCGTTGTGCACCAATTGGAAGCCCACCTCCGGATGGGCCAGGGCCACGCGGTGGAACTCGTCCACGATGTGCTTGTATTCCACGCCATCGCTCTTGAGGAACTGGCGCCTGGCGGGCACATTGTAGAACAGGCTGCGTACCGCGATGGTGGTGCCCGTTGGTCCGGCGATCGGGTCCTGGCCACGAACACGACTGCCCTCCACGACGAGCCGGGTGCCCAGTTCCTGGTCCCGCTCACGGGTGCGTAGCTCCACCTGGGCCACGGCTGCGATGCTGGCCAATGCCTCACCCCTGAATCCTTTGGTGACCACGGTGCCCAGGTCATCGGCCACGCGGATCTTGCTGGTCGCGTGCCGTTCGAAGCACATGCGTGCGTCGGCAGGGCTCATGCCCCTGCCATCATCGGTCACTTGCATAAGCGTCCGTCCGGCATCCTTCACTACGAGTACGATACGCGTGGCGCCCGCGTCCACACTGTTCTCCAGCAATTCCTTCACGGCACTGGCAGGGCGTTGTACCACTTCGCCGGCGGCGATCTGGTTGGCAACGTGGTCGGGAAGCAGCCGGATCAGATCGGGCATGTCACAAGGCGAGGAGCCCGAAGCTCCGGACGATGAAAAAGAGGATCACCAACACCATGCCCATCACCAGCACCAAACGGACCAGGTGGCTGCGGTCGCTGCTTTCGCGCTGCCACGAATGGCGCATTCGGTCCGCGAACAATGCGCGGTCGGCATCGCGAAGTGCCTCTCCATCGCGTTGCACTCGGGCCTTGCTCAGGCGCTCTTCGCGCTCCTCCTTCACGGGGTCGTAATACCGGGTAACAGGATCGAACCCGCGAGTGCTTCGCTGGCGGAAAAGGCTGAACATGGCCGGTAGGCGGGGAGCGGACATCGGTGCAAAAGTACAACCAGCCGCTCCGCCCGCCGGCCCGAGAATTTGCCTGCTTCCGCCGTTCCTCGACCAGCGTTCCCTACGCTCGTGCGTGCATTTCGACCCGGTGTGGAACATCAGGTTCACTTTCCACGAACTGTTGCTTGCACCGCTGCCGGCATGCTTGCGATGGATATACCCCGTGCTTCCTGTTCAAAAGTGCGAGGCGGGTCGCACCCGCTGCCCTTGATGCCCCGGTAGCTTTGGCCCTGTGCTGCAACGCACCGGTAATCACAATGTATAGGGCACGCTTTCTGCTCCTCCCACCGTTCCCTCCTCGATGAAGCTTCGTCCCCTGACCCTTCTCTTGATCCCGGCGGCCGCCATCGCTTTGGGCGGTGCCGTGGACCACGACCCTCCGCAGCGCAACGATAGCGGCACCTATTCCGCCGTGCATAAGTTGCCGCCCGCCTTTCTCGAAGGCCCCACACCGTGGGCCGATTCCGTGTTCGCCACCCTCTCCTTGCAGGAGCGCATCGCGCAGTTGATGATGGTGGCCGCTTACTCCAATAAGGACGCCAAGCACGAAGCCGAGATCGAAGCCCTTGTGCGCCAGCGCAACATCGGTGGGCTCATTTTCTTCCAAGGTGGTCCGGGCCGGCAGGTGGATCTCACGAACCGCTACCAGTCCGCTGCCCGCACGCCGTTGCTGTTGGGGATGGACCTGGAATGGGGCCTATCGATGCGGTTGGACAGCACCATGCGTTTTCCACGCCAGATGACCTTGGGGGCCATGGCTGACGAACAGTTGGTGGAGGAGATGGGCCTCGAGATCGCCCGGCAGATGAAGCGCATCGGTGTGCACGTCAGTTTCAGCCCGGTGCTGGACGTGAACAACAACGCGGCCAACCCGGTGATCAACGACCGCAGCTTCGGCGAGGATCGCGACAATGTCGTGCGGAAGGGCATCGCCTACATGCGTGGCCTGCAGCGCGGTGGGGTGCTGGCCACCGCCAAACACTTTCCCGGGCACGGCGATGTGGACAGCGATTCGCACCACACCCTGCCTTTCATCGCTCATGATCGGGCACGCCTCGATTCGCTGGAACTCTACCCCTTTCGCCGACTGGTGGACGAAGGCCTGGCCGCGGCCATGGTGGCCCACCTGGAAGTGCCCGCGCTGGACCCCGTCAAAGGCCTGCCCAGCACCCTTTCCAAACCGATCGTGACGGACCTGCTGCAGGGCGACATCGGCTTTCGCGGACTTGTCTTTACCGATGCCCTCAACATGAAGGGCGTGGCCAATGCGGACAAGCCCGGCGAGATCGAGTTGCGCGCCCTGCTCGCTGGCAACGATGTCATGCTCTTTCCGCAGGACCCGGTGAAAGCCATCGAGCGCATCGCGCTGGCCATTGCCCAGGGCGAACTGGACAGTGCCGTTGTGGACCGCAAATGCCTGAAATTGCTACGCGCCAAGGAGTGGGCAGGACTGGCGAACAGGGCTCCGCTGGACGGACGGGACCTGCATGCCGACCTGCATACGCCACAAGCGCTCGCCCTGCGTCGACAACTGTATGCCTCCGCCATTACCGTGGCCAAGGACCACAAGGGGATCCTGCCCCTGCAAGGCCTGCAGGATCTGCGTATCGCCTCGCTCGTCATCGGTGCCGAACTCGACAACCCTTTCCAGATCGCACTCCAGCGCTATGCCGAGGTGAGCACCTTCCGGTGTGACAAATCCATTCAGCGTGACAGCCTGACCGCCCTATTGCGCAAGCTGGAGCCCTACGACCGTGTGATCGTATCGGTGCACGGCACCAGCTATCGGGTGAACAAGGACTTCGGCATCCCTGAAACGGCCATGGACATCCTGCGCGAGATCGCCGGTCGCAAACCCACGGTGTTCGCCCTGTTCGCCAACCCATACCGACTGACTCGCGCGTTCGGGGCACACCTCCTCGCCAGCGTTGTCGTGGCCTACGAGGAAACGGAGGAAACGCTGGACCTCGCGGCACAGGCCATTTTCGGCGGCATCGGCACCAGCGGTCGCCTGCCCGTTACCGCTTCCGCTTTCTATGCTGCGGGCGAAGGCGTTCCGCTCGAACCCTTGGGCACATTGGCCTACACCGTTCCCGAAGCGCTGGGCATGCGGAGCGCCGACCTGCAAGCGGTGGACGACATCGTGGCAATGGGCATTGCCGAACAGGCTTATCCGGGCTGTCAGGTGCTTGTGGCGGTGGAAGGGCAGGTGGTGTTGAGCAGGACCTATGGCAACCATACCTACGATGGAAAGCGCCCGGTTCGGGCCGACGACCTGTACGATCTGGCGTCCATCACGAAGGTGGCCGGTACCACGTTGGCATTGATGAAGCTCGTGGATGCCGGTCAATTGGACCTGAACCGCACCTTGGGCCACTACCTCCCGGAACTGGATGACGAATACACGGCACACAGCCGCATGCACCTGCGCGACATCCTTACGCACCAGGCGGGGCTCAAGGCCTTCGTGCCCTTCCAGAACCGCTTGATGAAGGATGGCCGCTTCCGCCCCAGTACGGTAAGCGACAGTGCTACGGAGACCTACACGCTGCGCATCGCCCAGGGTCTGTACTTGAACAAGGCGTACCAGGACAGTTTGCTTACCTGGGTGTTGCGGACCCCGGTGGGGCCAAGGGGCGAGTACCTCTACAGCGACATGGGCTACTACCTGCTCCAGGAGGTGATCGAGCGGCTCACCGGAATGCCGCTGGACCGCTACCTGGCGCAAACCTTCTACCGGCCCATGGGCGCGAACACATTGGGCTACAAACCCTGGGAGCGGTTCGTTACCGACCGCGTGGCCCCCACGGAGAACGACCGACTGTTCCGCCAACGGCAGCTGCAAGGCGATGTGCACGACCCCGGAGCTGCGCTCAAGAACGGGGTGGCCGGTCATGCAGGATTGTTCGGCAGTGCCAACGACCTGGCCAAGATCATGCAACTGCTCGTCAACGGCGGAACCTACGGTGGGCAGCGCTACCTAAGTGCCGATGTGATCGCCGAGTTCACCAAGTGCCAGTTCTGCAAGCCCGATGGCAGCGGCAACCGCCGTGGGTTGGGCTGGGACAAGCCTGCACGTATCGGCAAGGGGCCCACTTGCGAGTGTGTGAGCTATGCCAGCTTCGGCCACACGGGCTTTACCGGCACAATGGCCTGGGCAGACCCCGAAAGCAAGGTGGTCTACATATTCCTGAGCAACCGGGTGTATCCCGATGCCGAACGCAACAAACTGGTGGAGTTGGGCATTCGCACCAAGGTGCAGCAAGTGGTGCACGATGCGGTGGCCGCCCGGGTGAAGGCGCCCAAACTACTGAGGACGATGGCGGAGTAGGGGTGGACGGGTCCTGGAGTCGGCCTATCAAGGCCTGCCTTGTCGAGATCATTGTCCGGTCCTTCCGTTACCGTTGCACCCTGTGTCATTTGAACCCTGGATCCGATCGAATACATGCGTGCCGGACATGCCGCACAACCGTAAATTCGCCACACCCAAACCCGCTCCCCATGCGCCTTTACCGTGTTCTCTTCGCCACTGCCTTGTTTCCTGTTTGTGCCGCTTCCACAGCCCAAGTGCAGGTCAATCCACAGTTGGGTGTCACCTTCCAGAACCTGACGGACGCACCCGACGGGACCGAGTACAAAACCAACGCGGGTTTCATTCTTGGGGCCGATGTGCGCATCGGGGAAGCGTTCTACATCCAGCCGGGTGCCTTCTTCGGCCGTAATGCCACCACCATCAGCGTGCCCGTGGTCACCCAGGACCCGAACAACCCCAACGCCACGGTGACCACCGAGATCGAGGATGGATTGATCCGCTCGATCCTCAAACTGCGCGCCCAGGTGGGTTACAAGCTCATCAACGAGGAACAGTTCAAACTGCGCTTTGCTGTAGGGCCCAGTTACGATGTGCTCCTGAGCGTGGACAGCAAGGATGACGACATCGATTGGAACGAAGGCAATTTCAACAACGGATCCTTCAACCTCGATGCAGGCCTGGGCTTCGACATCGCCTTCCTGACGCTGGAGCCAGGGATGTCCTTCGGACTGAGCCAGGTGTACAATGACAATGTGCTCGTGCAGGACATCGACAGCAAGTACATCACCTTCTACTTCACGGCGGGTCTGGTGTTCGGCAAGGGCATGTGACCCGGGCCCGGATCAGAAGGACCGGGCATCAGTTCAATACCCAGATGCTGGCATTGAGGATGCTCGCGAAGCTCACCCACAGCAGGTAGGGTACCATCAAGTAGGCCGCCCAGCGGTCGATGGGATGAAAGGCCCGT
>JBIIYD010000339.1:0-2545 GCA_044347005.1 Flavobacteriales bacterium
GGCGGGGTGGGCCCACACCCGCCACACGCCACTCGTAACTCATCACTCACTTCAACATAGGTCTCGCTCACCACCACCTCGGTCCTCAAGCCCAGCCATTTAATGCCCAGCCGCATCGTTGCCAGGTCCAGGCCCACCAGCCTGTCGTATCTCTTCAGCACCACCGCTTCGATCTCGTCGATGTAGTGGACGAACCACGGCGTATTGCCATAGGCGCTGCGGATGGCATGCACATGCTGCTGCGGCCAGCTTTCGATGTAGCTGAGGCCCACGGTGTGCATCGGCATTTTCTCGCCACTGCGCCGCGCGATCTGCACCGTCAGGTCCTGAACGCCGTTGGGCCCCACGATGCTGGTGCGCGTGCGGAAGCTCTGCCGCTCGTAGTGCTCGCCGATGTCGATGATGACCTTCGGGTGCTGGGCCAGCAGGCGGTAGTGTTCGACGGAGCCGAAGTAGAATGCGGGGAGGATGGGCGTTGTCATACCAAGCGCAGGCGCGAGCCCCAGAAACGTTCTTCCAACCAGATCTTGAACATGGGGTCGATCCACTCGGTGGTGCGTCCTACGAAGTCGAGGATCTCCTTGGTCTCCAATGCGTTCGTTACGCGCTTCACGTTGGCACTGGAACCCAGATCGAAGCGTTTCAGATTATCCTTCGCCGTGAAGCGCTCCACCCCATTGAGTAGTGCGCGCAGGTAGTTCAGCTGCGGAGTGGTGATCTCGTCCACCATGCGATGGTAGAGGGCGTCGTGCTGGTCCAGAAGGTCGTTGAGGGCGATGTCCACGATGGCCCGTGTGCAGGTCTTCCCGTTGGTGCGCAGCCATGAAGCATGGCCCAACATCTGTACATGGTAGCTGTGGTCCTGCATGCGCTCGGCGATGTGGTCGCAGGTCTCGTCGCTGATGTTCTTCCTGGCACTGGCGAAGCGGCCCTTGATGAAAGGCACCCAGTCCTCGCGCTTGATCTTGTCCAGGAACATGATGTCCCCGAAGCGGTAGAAGGGCATGCTCTGCTTGTTGAACAGGTCCATCATCATGTGCCGTTTGCTGCCGTAGATCGCGTGGCATACGGCCTTCTGGTGTTGCCACGAAGCGCGCAGCATTTTCTGGAATCCCGTGGGGTCGGGTAGTTGGGCGATGTTCTGGAACTCGTCGATGCACAGCACCAGGCGCACACCCTTCGCTTGCGCCATGCGTTCCGGCAGGTCCAGCAGTTCCGGCATGCTGCGGCGTCCATCCGGCATATCGAACTTCAGGCTGAATTCGCTGTGGGGATCAACGCCGAAGGAGATCTGCGGCACCACACCCCGGATGAACTCCTTCACATCGGCCATGCGCTGGTCCATGGTCTTGCCAAGGGCCTTGATGGTCGCTTCCGTTGTGCGTTCGATGAACTCCTGCTCGGTACGCACATGGAAGAGGTCCACGAAAGCGAAGCGCACGTTCCTCTCCCGGGCCATGTCCAGTTCCACTTGTTTGATGAGCGATGATTTGCCCCAGCGGCGGGGGCTGATGAGCACCGTATTGATGCCGGACCTGAAATTGGCCCGCAGTTGTTTGCGTGGCCATTCACGGTCCACGAAGCTGGTGCCCGATACGAGCGTTCCGATGCGGAAAGGTGATCGTTCTTCATCCATGTTGGAGAGGTCCGTTGGTGGTCAGGCAAATGTAACTACTTTGTTAGTAACAAATGTGTTACTAACCATCTTGTTACATTAAAAAAGTTCCGTTGGGCGGGTCTTATAGCGGTGTTCGAGCGAGATGAAGGGGGCTATCTTCGATCCCTCAAAACAGCGAAAGATGCGTCCTTTTCTCTTGCTATCTGCGATCCCGTTGTTCGCTGCCTGTTCCACTTCCCCGACCGAAGAGCCAAGCACAACTGTGCCCATTGGCCCGGAGGCGGAAGCTCCTGTGGAATGGACGGGGTACTACGATGGCGTCCTCTCGGTCGATAAGGACAAGGAGGTGACCGTCCAGCTTTGGATCCGAAGCGATAGCACGTTCGTGATCCGTGAACGTTACAGCGACACGGACACGCCAGCGGAAGGAGCGATAGGGAATTGGCGCTTGGTGCAGATACCTGGCGGTCCCGCCTCTGGACTATTGAGCATCGAGTGCTTCGGTGATCCCCCTGATCATTACCAACGAACGGACAAGGGTCTGGTCTTCGTGGATGTCATCGGTGGAGTGGAGGTGGTGCAGGACCGGGCCTTGGAGCGCCTTGCCGATGAACTGCAGGACGAGATACCCCGCATGAAGGTCACCGGGACCTTCACCTACGTGGCCGATGCCATGAGCTTCAAGCCTTGCGGAACCGATGTCAGTTGGCCCTGCGCTGGCGGTGAGGAGTGGACCTACGAAGGCGAGGTACTGGGCAGCCTGAACACCGCCGAACTGGAACGATACTACTTGCGCAGCGTGAAGCAGGGCGGCGATCCGTGGACGATCGAGGTGGAATGCAGCCTTGCCATGGGCCCCGCCATGGAGGGCGATGGTGCGGACGAGTACATCTTCATCCACCGGGTACTGGGTACGACACAGTGTCG
>JBIIYD010000118.1:0-8809 GCA_044347005.1 Flavobacteriales bacterium
GCCGATGTGCCTACCCTGGTCCGTTTGGGCAGCGAGGTGGGTTTGGACGGTGCCGAGGTGGCGGAGATGTTGAGTACCGCAGCCTACACGGATGCGGTGCGCGCCGACGAACGCGAAGGCCAGCTGATCGGGGTGCGTGGCGTACCCTTCTTCGTGATCGACCGCAAGTTCAGTGTGAGCGGTGCTCAGCAGAGCGATGCGTTCCTGGGTGCTTTGCAGCAGGCATGGGAGGCACGGAAGTAGTTACTCCAACCGCTTTTTCCAGTACGCTTTCCCATAGCCCACGAACACTTCACCACCGGCTTTGATGGTTCGCATGGCCATCACACAAGGCTGCTCGTCGTCGTTCAGGGTGATCACCGCATTGTTGCGCGAACGGGTGTTACCGGGGCCTTCGATGTCGTTGGCGTACTTGGCGAAGCAATCGCTGTGCATGCTGTCGAGCGTGCTTCCGTCGAGGAGGGTCACGAAGTAGGTGTCGTCCCCCAACGCTGCCAGGCGTGCGGCTTCCGTTGCGGTAAGCCGTTCACCACGGAACACCGCCACCACTTCGCCCCGGTGGATGGGGATGGCCGTGAACAGCCCCATACCTGCATCGGCAATGCCTGATGCCTTCACGTAGAGGTAGTCGGCCTCGTGTGCATCGATGGTCTGCGGTTGGGGTAAGGTCACGGATGTTTGGAATGGAGTGCGTAGTTACGCAGCGCCGTCGAACACCAAGTTGTTCTTGATCTACGTTTGAAGACCATAATGCTGCGATCACCCCACTGGATATTCTTGTTCCTATGTGTAATGGTCGGCGTCGGTTGCCGCCAGGAAGAGCCTGTGCCCCCTGGTCCTACAGGGAATGTGGTGCTCATGGATATTGAGGGGAACAGCTACCGTACCCAATGGATAGGCGGTCGGCTGTGGATGGCGGAGAATCTGCGTGTTGCGCGTTTTTCCAATGGCGATCCGATCGATCAAGTTCAGGACGCTGCGACCTGGACAGGGCTTACCTCTGCTGCGTGGGCTTGGGCGGACAACATGTCTGCGATGGATACCGTGTTCGGCAAATGGTACAACCACTTCACCGTGGCCGACCCGCGCGGTTTGTGTCCCAATGGATGGCACGTACCCAGCGAGGCCGAGTGGACAGCCTTGGCGGATACCTTGGGCGGTCAAGTCGTTGCCGGTGCTGCGCTGAAAAGCACGGGAACGGTGGACGCAGGAAGCGGGCTGTGGAACCCACCGAACACGGGAGCTACCAATGCCAGCGGTTTTGCTGGTCTTCCCGCAGGCGGCAGAAGCCCCAACGATGGCGGCTTCTATAGCCGGGGCAATTTGGCCATGCTCTGGAGTTCGTCCATCACCGCGGTCGACACCGCATCGGCACGTTTGCTCACCCATGTTGGCACCGCTTTCGAGCCGCGGGACCTTGCGGTACGCTATGGCTTGTGTGTGCGCTGTGTGAGGGATTGATGGCGAGATGGTCACTTCCCCGCCAACACCCCGCACAAATGCCAAAGCATCCTGGCACCCACGTTAGCATCCCATTCATCTTGCTTGCCCGGAGTCACTTCCACCAGATCGAAACCGATGACCGTGCGTTTGGCTGCGAGGCGCGATAGGAGGTAGGTTGCTTCCTCGAACTGGAAACCGCCGGGTACCGGTGTGCCGGTGTTGGGGCAGAGCACGGGGTCCAGTCCGTCGATGTCGAAGGTGATGTGCACCTTCTCCGGCAGCGCGTCGATGATGGCATCGCACTGCTCACGCCAGGTGATGCCGCCGTACTGCTGGCGACGGATGTCGGCACTGCGAACGATCTTCACCCGTCCCTTTTGTTTCAGGAACACATCGTTCTCCTGCTCGCAGAAGTCGCGGATGCCCACGCAGCTGATGCTCTTGACCTGCTTGATGGGCAGTGTGTTGTACAGGATGCTCGCGTGGCTGTACTTGAAGCCTTCGTATGCGACGCGCAGGTCGAGGTGGGCATCGATATGGAGGATGCCGAATTCCTTGTGGCGCTTCGCTTGTGCGCGGAAAAGGCCCAAGGGTGTGCTGTGGTCGCCACCCAGCAGGGCCACTTTCTTGCCCTGGTCCAACCAATAGGAGCAGCGTTGCTCCACCCAGTCGTTCATCACGGCACACTCCGCATTCACCAGGTCGAGGGCCTTTTTGGCACGTACCTTCTTCTTGGCGTCACCGCCGGAAACGAGCACATCGATAACCTGGGCCGCCTCCTTCTTCAACGCAACGCTCTGCTCCAACAACGCTTCGGGTATTTCGTCCAACCAGATCCCGCGCTTCCACAGGTCGGGAAATTCCGGATGGAAGAGGTCCACTTGCAGGGAAGCCTCGCGGATGGCCTCTGGTCCGCGCGAAGTGCCGCCACCATAGCTGGTGGTCACCTCCCAAGGCACCGGGACGACCACGATGTCGCATTCCTCGGCGGTGAATGGAAGACCGTACAACCCGCCGTTCGCGCTTGCCGGGCTATTGGGGTCGAACTGCTTGATCTTGGCGGCTTTGCTCATGGTTTGGGTCGTGAAGAATGGCGCTAAGGTAGGCTGCGACACATCGGCGCACAGGCTGCGGGCATCGGCTCGTGGCATTACTTTCGTCGCATCCTCATTCAAGCGATACATGCTCCAGTCTGCGCTTCGTCGTTCCCTGATACTGCCGTTCCTTGCCGCATTGCCAGCGCTGGTGACGGCACAGGATGCGTACTTGACCAACGCGTATTTTCCGCTTTTCGCCAAGGCGGATACCGACTTCCCGATCAGTGTGCGCGTGCGTAACCTGGGCTCCACGCCCCTCATCACTTTTCGGGTTGATTGGCGTTGGAACAACGGTGCGGTGAACCAAGGCTTCAGCCAGACCACCACGGGCATTTCCGGTGGGCAGTATTGGCCCTATGAGCACCCGGTCCCCTTCAACGCAGCACAGGGAAGGGGCGAGTTGAAAGTGTGGGTGGTGGGCAACAACGAAACGAACCCGGCCAACGATACGCTCACCTTCCGCATTACCACGCTGAACGATTGGGCCACGAAAACGATGCTCCTGGACCAGTGGACGGGCACGTGGTGCACCCAATGTCCTCCGGCAAACACCGTCGGTAACCAGCTCGATCCCGACCCTCAGGTCATTGTCGCCAAACACCACGCTGTGGACGAGTTCAGTTCCGGCAGCAGTACGGCCTATTTCGAGGCTTATGATGTGAACTTCACACCTGCGGGTGTCATCGACCAAGGCGAGTACGGTACCTATGCCCCCAATCCCGGCTATGCCCAGTGGACGGAGCAAATGACCCAGCGCAAGCAAGGGGTTTCGCCCGTTGCATTGGAACTGGGCACGGACTACGATGCCCTTACCCGTATGCTGACCGTGCATCTCGGAGCCAACTACACGTTC
The DNA here is from genome assembly GCA_044347005.1 of Flavobacteriales bacterium. GTDB lineage: Bacteria > Bacteroidota > Bacteroidia > Flavobacteriales_F > PHOS-HE28 > PHOS-HE28. The sequence continues at coordinate 3,394 of JBIIYD010000118.1, forward strand.
GCATTGCCCGGTGAACATGCGCTGAACGCTTTCGTGGTCGAGGATGGGATATCGGCACCCCAAGCCAACGCGCCCGCCAACTATGTGCATCAACAGATCGTCCGCAATGTGCTGGGTGGTCCCTTGGGCGATGCCTCCGTGATCCCCAACTCGCCGGTCGTTGGGAATACTTACTACGTCTCTTGGAATTTCATTGTGCCGGAGGATTGGGTGGCCGACAACATCCGCGTGATCGGCTTTGTCACGCACCGGGAGAACGGCGAAGTGTCCACCCTGAACGCACGGGCTTCCGGGGCATTGGCTGTGGGCCTGCAAGAGCAGGAACCCTTCGCCGCAGAACTGAACGTATTCCCGAACCCGGCCACCAACGTATTGTGGGTGGATGTGGCCCAAGGTGGAGTCACTGCGGAAGTGCGCTTGCTCGCAGCGGATGGTCGTGCTGTGCTCGAACAGCGCTTGGTCATAGGCGCTGGCCCTCAGCCCTTGATCGGTTTCGGCGACCTCGCTCCAGGGGTGTATCACCTGCATGTCCTGAGCGGCAACACCAGCGGCGTCCGCCGGATCGTGAAGGAGTAGGAGCAGTTGTCATCCTGCCCGCACGGAGTGCTTTTGCCATTGGCCGCGCGCCCGGTTTCCTGCTGGTGCCCGTGAGCGCCACGTGGAACGCCCCGTACACCATCAGGTGTCCGGGGCGTCCATTCGGTCCGTGCGCGTTCCCTCATTGCACCTCGGACCTTGTGGCCAACGAATGTGGCCTTGAAGTGTGTTCAGTATGCCCGGTATTCAGAGGCGAACATTACCGGGGTCGCATCCTTCAGCGTGGTGCAAGCAGGGTGAAGAGGTCGGGTATCACAAAGGCACGAACCTCCGGCAGGCTTCCACCACCGGCGTTGTTGGGGGATGTTGGTGCTTCAGGTGCTGCTGGTGCGGCGGGTGCCGGCACGAACAGGTCGTCGGGCACATCCTCGGGCCTTACCGAACTGCTCAATCCGTTGGGTGTCATGGTCCACGTCAGTCCCACCATTTCGCGGTCCAAGGTGTTCGTCACGTTCTTCACATCGTCCAGCATGAAGCCCATGTCAGGGTCGAAATGCACCGCCTTGCCCACGGGTACGAGCACAACGAACAGCAAGCGCTGCGCGCGGATCTTGTCCTCTTTGGGAAAGGCCAGCCAGGGCGAGAGCCCCAGCAGGGAGTCCTGTTGCAGATAGGTGTAGGTGATGTTCTCCGAGCGGCGCAACGATGTCTTCGTGCTGCGAGCCTGCGTCTCGCGTTCCACGCGGAGGTGGAAGGCGGTGTCGGGGCTTTGGCGCACGTCGAGCCGTGCCCAAGCGCCGTGCATACTGTCGTTCGATACCCGGAGTCCGTTGAAATCCCAGTTCACGTTGCCGTTGGAATACTGCACGTTCCAGTCCTGGTCGCCCTCGGCATCCGCCAGGTTGGTCAGGTAGAGCACCTGTCCGGTGGGTTGTTGCAATTCGATGGTGTTGGTCATGGTGCCGTTGCGGCGGAAATCACGGGCCAAACCGACACCGATAACGATCACCGTGACCAGGGCAACAAGCCACACCGGGCCCAGCGACCATCCGAGCCAGCGGGGTGCTTTCAGGTCCAGCATCAGTTGAAGTCCGGCCGTGAGGATGCCCAGTACGGGGATCAGGAACACAAGGAACAGTGCGACCGAGAACCATAGGGCCTGGCCGGAGGAGGGGAACAACAGAGCGCCCAGCTCCATGAATTCGATGCTCCGGTCGCCATCGAAGCTGTCGAAAGCGAAGATGCTACCGCCCACGGCCGCACCGATCAGCGAAATGCCCATGCCTATGCCTAGCAGGAACAGGGCAGCTCCGATGATGCGTGCCAGCACTTTGGACGCGGATCCGGCAGCATGGCGGGCATTGGATCGCATGGTGTGCGCCGCCTTGGATCCACTGGCGGAACTCCAGCGTTTGCCGAGTTCCTCGGCTTCCTTGGCCACCCGCTGCCCGCCTTCCTCGAAGGCTTTCTTGAGGTTGTCCACCGTTACTGCTTCACCCTCCATCATGAGCCTCTCGGCCGCCGTATTGGCAACGGGCACCAGGATCCACATGATGATGTAGATCAGGATCGGGCTGCCCACGCCCAGGATCACCAGGGCGATGAAGGGGATCCGCAGCCAGAGCGGGTCCGTACCGATGTATGCGGCCAATCCCCCCAGCACCCCGCCCACCCACCGGTCGTCGGGGTCGCGGTACAGGCGCTTGTAGCTGCGTTGGCTTCCTGTGGCGGTGGACGGTCCGGAGCGGTCGCCTTCGTCGCCGCCCATGTAATCCTCCGGTTGGCCCATGATGCCGATCACATGCTCCACATCGGCCTTGGTCACCACCTGGCTTCGGCCGGTAAGGCGCTCGGTAAAGAGCTCGGCAATGCGGGCCTCTATGTCGGCCATGATCTCGTCCTGCCCCGGACTGCCGACGAATTGGGAGCGAATGGAAGCGAGGTAGCGTTGAAGGGCGTCATAGGCGTCCTCCTCGATGTGGAACACCGTGCCGCTGATGTTGGCTGTGAGGGTCTTTTTCATGGTGGTCAGTTCCTTCTGGTGGTATCCTTAACGGCTTGCGACAACTCGTCCCAGGTCTGGTCGAGCTCCTTGAGGAATTGTTTTCCCAAGGGGGTGAGGGTGTAGTACTTGCGGGGCGGGCCGGAGCGCGATTCCTCCCAACGGTAGGTAAGGAAGCCGGAATCCTTGAGTCGGGTGAGCAGGGGGTAGAGCGTTCCTTCCACCACGATCAGCTTCGCCTCCTTCAGCTTGCCAATGATGTCCGAAGGGTACAACTCGCCCTGTGCCAGCACCCCCAGGATGCAATACTCCAGTACGCCCTTGCGCATCTGTGCTTTTGTGTTTTCGACCTTCATGGCGATACAAGTCCTTGGGGTTCTTGTTGAGGCAAAGATATGGGCATGGGTTGGTACCATGCAAAACAAAGTACTATTTAGTGATGAACGGTGCTCCGACCGGGATGGACGGATATCAGGTCCGTTGTTCGTTGCCGGGCCTACCTTCGCCGACCAACTGAACGGACATGAAGAAGCACTTGTGGAAGGTCGTGGTCGTGATCCTGGTAGTACTCGGTATCACGGGCTATGTGCGCTATTTCTGGACCTTTGGCACGGGCGTGAAGGCCGGTGAATTGAACTACATGGTACACAAGGGGGTGTTGTTCAAGACCTATGAAGGCAAGATGATCCAGACCGCCATCCGAAGCCAGAACGGCACGCTGGAAAGCTTCGAATTCGTATTCTCCGTGGAAGATCCAGCGGTCGCCGAACAACTGATGATCAACAGCGGCAACCAGTTCAACCTGCACTATACCGAATACATGGCCGCGTTGCCTTGGCGGGGCCACAGCAAGTACGTGGTGGACAGCATCATCTCCATGGAGAAGGTGAACCGCTAAGGGCTGGACGGGCCGTTGCCTTTCATCCTACCTTCCTGCGCAGTGATCCGCATGGTGGCACCTCCAGATCTACCCGTTCGCGCGAGCGGGCCTTCCGCGCGTTGCCGGCTCCTGTCAAGGGGTGTTGGTGGCATTCGGGTACAACCCATCCGACGTTCATGAGCAGCAGCGGGCGTTCGCGGAGCGGTCGTTCATCGACCAGGTCCGGTGCCATGTCGGCCATCCCGCAAGGGCAGGGGGTGTTCATGCACGACCTCAAGGACCTGTTCGCGCGCTACGCCAAGCGCACCTCGATGGCGCACAAACGCCTGGTCCTTTTCTTGATCCTCGCGGGACTGGTGCTCCGGGCGTGGTTGCTGCTGGCCCCGATAACCACGGACGAAGCCTTCGCTTGGGTGCATTACATATCGCGTCCGGCATCCGCCATCGTCAGCGATCTCAGCCACCCACAGAACCATGTGTTGCACTCGCTGCTGGCAAGGGCCAGCGTGGCCCTGTTCGGGGTGAACAGCATTGCCCTTCGTTTGCCTGCCTTCCTCGCCGGGGTATTCGCATTGCCCTTGTACTACCTGTTCGTGCGGGCCATGTTCAACCGCTACATCGCACTGATGGCCCTCGCCTTGGTGGCGGCTTCCGGTGGGCTCATCGAATACAGCGCCCTGGCCTTGGGGTACAGCCTCGTGTGGTTCTTCATGGTGCTCTCCCTGGTCTTCGGTCGTCATTTCCTGAAGAGCAACAACCCCCTAAGTGCCGTGGGCATGGGGCTGTCCCTCGCCCTGTGCATGTGGTCGTCCACCAGTGGCCTTTATGCAGCGCTCATGGTGCTCCTCTGGTCCTTGTTCCACCTCCTGTTCCGCCATTCCGATTCACTGCCTGCCCGCATGCGTTACTGGACCTTGGGTTTCGGGGTGTTCTTCCTCGCTACCCTGCTGCTCTACTCGCCCATCATCGTGGCGCACGGCTTCGATCAGTTGTTCCACCACAAGGACCTGCCGGACTATTCCTGGCGGAAGTTCAAGCTGGTGCATTCGGAAGGCGCGATGGCCTTGTGGTTCCACATCACCGACACGGGCGCGCGTTGGTTCTCTGTACTGGGCTTGGTGGGGCTGGTGGTCGCGGCCTACATCTCCGGGAAGTATCGCATGCTGGCGTTTTCAATGCTGCTGGGTGCCGTGGTCCCCGTGCTGTTGAACCGCTACGTACCGGCTCCGGCGGCCTGGATGTATTCCCTGTTCATCCTGCACATCAGCATGGCGGTCGTGCTGTTCTACCTGCTCAAGTTCGTCCAGGAGAAGTTGTGGACCGGCTTGGGAAAACGTACCCGGGTGGCCGGCACCACCTTGTTGCTGCTTGCTGGCACAGCCGTGCCGGCCATGCGCTACCTCCTGACCAGCGATCGCCTTCCCCGCTTTCCGGAAGCACAGGCCGCTGCGGTGTACCTGTACGGGGCCATGGAACCGACGGACCGGGTCTATGCCGACGTGCCTTGGGAGGACCCCATCAAGTTCCACCTGATGGAAAAGGGCCTGGACAGGGCCGTAATGCTGGGCCTGCCGCCCGCTGGGGGCCTGCTTTTCGTGGTCGTGGACCCCGGCTTGGGGCAATCGCCGGAGGAGGTGTTGGCCATGCGTTCGGTGGCCCCGGCTCGACCGATCGACCTTCGCGTAGTGCTGGATCAGGAAAGGATCAAGATCTTTGCGGCCCGAATGGACGACCCGGCTGTGGAGAAAATCGCCCGATAGCACCAACAAAAGAGCGCACGGACGTACGTCCGGCACATAACAAGAACGACATGGCAGAAGAAGGAAGGCAGATCATATTCAATATGGTGAAGGTGGGCAAGACCCTGCCTTCCGGGAAGAAGATCCTCAACGATATCTACCTCGGGTTCTACTACGGGGCCAAGATCGGGATCCTCGGTCTCAACGGCTCGGGTAAGTCCACGCTCATGCGCATCATCGCGGGCAAGGACAAGAACT
>JBIIYD010000005.1:0-27975 GCA_044347005.1 Flavobacteriales bacterium
CTCATGGACCACCTCGATCTTTCCTCGTTGGAACGGGACCCGAAGTGGATCGTGGGCTTCAGCGACATCACCGTGCTGCACAACGCGCTGCACAACATCGGCATCGCCAGCCTGCACGCGCAGATGCCGTTCAACATCGGGACGAAGACGGAGGAATGCAGGGAGAGTTTGCGGAGAGCGCTGATGGAGGGCGAATGGTCAATGGCGAATAGCGAACGGGTGAGCTACCCATTCACCAATGACCATTCGCCACTCACGCGCGCTGGATCGTGCGAAGGGGTTCTCGTGGGCGGCAACCTCTCCATCCTCTATGCCCTACGTGGCACCCCATACGACCTTGATCCGCGAGGCAAGATCCTCTTCCTGGAAGACCTCGACGAGCTTCGGTACCACGCCGATCGAATGATCCAGAACCTGAAGCTGAGCGGGTGGTTCGCCGAACTGGCCGGGCTCGTGGTGGGCGGCATGACCGATATGCGGGACAAGAACCCGGACGACCCCTTCGGCTTGGAGGTGGAAGGAATGATCGCCGAAGCGACGGCACCTTACACGTATCCCGTGTGCTACGGCTTCCCAGCAGGCCACATCGACGACAACAGGGCGTTGCCCCTGGGTACAAAAGCAAAACTCAGCGTTACCCCGGAAGGTGCAACGCTGAGCTTTGATGGAACGGTCAGTACAGCCTGAGTCGGAGCCTAGTTGCGTTCGAACTTGTTGAAACCCGCAGGGATCTCGAAGAGCGAGGGTTTCTGGATGGCCTTCAGCACGCTGGTCACTTCCAGGCGGCTCACTTCGGCGCCGTCCATCTTCTGCTCGACACCCACCATGGGGAACACGCCTTGGGCGTCCTTGATCTTGAGGAAGAAGATGGCCTGTTCGTCCTTGCGGTTCAGGGTTTCCAACAGGGGGATGAAGAAGTTGAACTCGTCGGCCGCCACCCAATAGGTCATCTGGCGGTCCTCGGTGGGGCTCTTCACCAACCACTTTTCGCACTTGTAGCCGGCGATCTCCTTCATCTCGCTGGTCTTGGTCACCTGGGACCCCACCTCCTTGGGCAGGCGCATGTTGGGCACGTCCATGTAAAGCTTGCGCTCGGGGCTTACGGCCGTAACGGTGCGGTCGCGCAGGTCCACGAGCATGATGCCCTGCACCTCGCCCCGGGCACCGATCTCCTCGATCCGGACTCGATCGCCCTTCACATAGTACTTGTACTTGGTAACCACGGGACCGGTGGTCTTGGTGAACTCGAAAATGCCCTCGAATGCCTGTGCCTGGAGCGTTCCCGAAGGAAGAATGGAGGAAAGGGCGGTCAGGAAAAGGGAGAATAGGATCGTGCGCATGATGGGTGTTGTTACCGGGGTCGGGGCTTGATCACTTGCGCAATTGCAAGCACCGGGCCGGAAAGTTCCTCAATTTTAGCCCTTCAACGGGGAAATCGGTCCCGGGTTACGTTGAACTTCATCAACACATGGCTGAACATAACCGCATCGGTCAGGAAGGCGAGCGGCTGGCCAGCGCGTACCTTGAGGCCCAAGGGCTGGAGGTGTTGGAGCGCAACTGGCGGCATGGGCGGCACGAACTGGACATCGTGGCGCGCCAGGGACGCTACCTGGTGGTCGTGGAAGTGAAGACCCGCAGCAGCGACCAGCATGGCCAACCCGCCGAAGCCGTGAAGACCGGAAAACGCAGCAAGCTGATCAAGGCCGCAAATGCTTATATTGAAGAAACGGGCAGCGACCAGTTCCTCCGCTTCGATATCGTGAGTGTGATCCTGCACCCCTCCGGCAAGCCCTACATACACCACATTCCCGACGCCTTTTACCCCACTCTTCATGACAGACCGCAATAATAGAAGCCGTTCAGACCGAGGTACCAGCAAGCGCAGCACCGGACCCGCAGCCAAAGGCCGGAGCACCGGCGCGCGCAGTGCACGACCCGCCCAGGAGGACGGCGAGCGTGGGCCCCGGTCCGGGAAACGTGGCGAGGAGGAACCACGCCCCGCGGCCGATGAACGGAAGCGGACCGGCAGGCCCGTGGGCGGACCACGTGCCGAACGCGGCGATGGGCCACGTGACCGGGGTGCCCAGGGCAAACGACCCTTTACCGGGGGGCGTGGGCCCAGTACCGAAGGCAGTGATCGGCCGGAGCGCGGCGGCGAAAGGCCGGAGCGCAGGGGGCCGGGAGCGGCGCCCAAAGGCCGGGCATCCACCTACCAGGCACGAACCGAACGCAGCACAGAAGGTACTGGGGCACGCAGCGGCCCTGCTTCCAAACGGGCAGGCAAACGACCAGCGGGCGCCATCCGCCGGGGCGAAGCGCCACAGGAGCGCCACCTGGACCACAGCGCCAAACCCACACGCAAGCCGGGCAGCAAGGGCCCCTGGATCAAGGATCGCCCACAGCGTGACGCAGGCCCACGAAAACCCTCGGCCGGCGGCGAATGGCGGGAGAACAAGAAAGGACGCGGAACCCGTAGCGAACCGGCCATCGATGGCCTCATGCGGCTGAACCGCTACCTGGCACAAAGCGGGTTGTGCAGCAGGCGCGAGGCGGACGACCTGATCACCGCCGGTGTGGTCAGTGTGAACGGAAAGGTGGTGACCGAGCTCGGCACCAAGGTCTACCCCAGCGACAAGGTCCATTACGGCGGACAGCGCCTGAGCATGGAGAAGAAGCGCTACGTGCTGCTCAACAAACCCAAGGACTTCATCACCACCACCGACGACCCGCGCGACCGCCGCACGGTGATGAACCTGATCGCGACGGCCTGCACCGAGCGTCTGTATCCCGTTGGCCGACTGGACCGCCAGACCACCGGGGTGCTGCTGATGACCAACGACGGCGATCTGGCAAAGAAGTTGACCCACCCCAGCCACGGCGCTGAAAAGATCTACCACGTGACCCTGGACAAGTCGGTGACCAAGGCACACCTGACCCAGTTGGTGGAAGGCGTGGAGCTGGAGGATGGACCTGCCCAGGCCGATGAGGCGACCTACGTGCAAGGGGCCACCAAACGCGAAGTGGGCCTGAAGATCCACATGGGGCGCAACCGCATCGTGCGCCGCATGTTCGAGCACCTGGGCTACGACGTGCTGAAGCTGGACCGCGTGGTGTTCGCCGGACTGACCAAGAAGGATGTGCCGCGCGGCGAATGGCGCCATCTGACCGAGAAGGAGGTGATGTTCTTGAGCAAGCGGAAGTAAGCGTAGGGGCAATTCGCCCTGTACGATACAAGCATCGATCGCGGGTCGTCCCGAGCGGTACACAGCACGCTGTGTACGAACGGCACGGCATTGGCCGTTGGCGCTATATGGGCCCCGGTAGCTTAGCACCCGGGCCATCATGCGCGCATTACGCAAAGCTCTCATCATCCTTGTCCTGGTCCTGGCCACCGGCCTCACCGCGCTCGTGGGGCTGGCCTATGTCTACGAGGACGAGGTGGAGCAGGGTCTGATCGGCGCCTTGAACAAACAGCTGATCACACCCGTGTCGGTGAGCGAGGTGGACCTGACCCTGATCGCTCGTTTCCCCATGGCCAGCGTGCGGCTGCACAACGTGCTCGCCATGGAAGTGCGCAGCGATGAGCGACCGGCGGACACGCTGCTCTTCGCCGAGGAACTCTTCCTGGAATTCAGCTTGTGGGGCCTTTTCAACGGGGAGCGCACCGTGGAGCGGATACACGGCAATGCGGTGCGCCTGTATCCTGGACTGGACACCAAAGGAGCGGCCAACCACGTGATCTGGAAGACGGACAGCACGGCCACTGAAGGGTCGGTGATCGCCCTCGAGCAGCTTAGCGTGGATGCCTTGGACCTGCGCTTCCGAGATGCGCGCAGCCAGCTGGAAGTGCGTGGCCAAAGCCGGAAGCTGGTCCTAGAGGGCCTTTTCAGCGACACGGTGAACGCGCTCCGCCTGAACGGGGACCTGCACCTGGCCCATTGGGTGCAGGGCAAGGACACCCTGCTCGCCGATCGCCAGGCCGACCTGCGGCTCGCCATGGAATTCGGCGGTGCTGACGGCGCGTTCCACATCTCCGAGGGCGAGGTCATCAGCAACAAGGTGCCCCTCTCCCTTACCCTGCACATGGTACCCGGCCCCGACGGCGATGACCTGGACCTGCGCGCCAACGGACTGGATCTGGACCTTGCCGACGCGCTTGGATTGCTGCCCAGGGACATGCTGCCGCAGCTTGCGCGCTATCAAGTGAGCGGGGCCGTGGACCTGGCCATTCGCTACAGCGGCCCCTTGGATGGTGCGGGGCCTTCGCTCTCCATGGGCGCCAAGGTGAACAAGGGCCGCCTCAAGGAAAAACGCAGTGGCACCGTGTTCAGCGATATCCGCGGCGAGCTTGCCCTGGACCTGAGCCCCAAAGGGGTGCCGCGCAAGCTGCACATCAACGGCTTTTCGGCCACCAGCGGTTCGGGCACTTTGCGCGGCGACTGGCGTTCGGACGGCTTGACCAATGCCACCGTAAAGGCAGACGTGCAGGTGGACATCGACCTGGCCGACCTGCTCCGTTTCGCGCAGGTGGACACCTTGGAACAAGTGAGCGGAAGGCTCAAGGCCGATGCACGCATCGAAGGCCGGGTGCGCGATGTGGGCGATGTGCGGGCGCAGGACCTGCGTGGGCTGCGCATGAACGGCACGGCACTCCTGGAGGATGCTTCCCTGAAACTGAAGGGCCTGCGGCACCGCGTCGATGACCTGGATGCCGAGCTGGCCCTGGAGGCCAACGATGCCGTGGTCCGGAACCTGTCGTTCACCCTACAGGGCGACCGCGTCCAGTTGGACGGCCGTCTGGTGAACCTGATGCCCTACCTGCTCTTCGACGACCAGCGGCTTACCATACAGGCCGTGGCACGCGCCGAGCGGATCGACCTGGCCGCACTGCTGAGCGAGGAGGAAAGCACCGGCAGTACGGGCGGACAGGACCAGGGTTACGCCCTCTCCCTGCCCGGCTCCATCGCACTGGACCTTTCGGCCCGGGTGGAAGAACTGGTGTTCGAGGACTTCAGCGCCACGGCGATCAACGGCACCGTGCGCATGGTGGACCGCGTGCTCACCCTGTCACCGATCACCTTCAACACCGCATCGGGGGCCGTGCTGGGAAACCTCGAACTGGACGCCCGTGGGGCGGGACCCTTCCCATTGATGGTGAACGCCACCTGCCAGGACATCGACATCACCCGGCTCTTCCGCGAGTTCCGCGATTTCGGGCAGGACTTCATCGGGCACCGCCACCTGAGCGGTCGCACCCGGGCGCTGATCACCCTGAGGGCACCGCTATCGCCTGCGCTTGCGTTGGACATGGACCGGCTTACCTGCACCGTGGACATCGCCATCGACAACGGCGGCATCAAGGGCCACAAGCCGCTGCTGGATGTTGCCGACTACCTGAAAAGCAACAAGCTGGTGGCGCCCTTCGTGAACATACCCGAACTGCGCAGACGGCTGGCGGACGTGCGCTTCGCGCGCTTGGAGAACCGGATCGACATCCACGACGGCGCCGTGCACATACCCACCATGGAGGTGAAGAGCACGGCCATGGACCTGGAATTGAGCGGCACCCACTGGTTCGACGACCGCATCGACCACCATTTGAACTTCCGGCTCAGCGACCTCTTCCGCCTGGGCAAACCCGCGCGCGACGAATTCGGTCCGATCCAGGACGATGGCACGGGCATGCGGATCTTCCTGCACATGTACGGCACCGCCAGCGATCCCGTTTTCGCGAACGATGGCGCCATGGCTTCGGCCAAACGCAGGGAGCAGTTCCAGCAGGAACGCCAGGAACTGAAGAGCGTGTTGCGGGAGGGCTTCGGGATCGGCAAGGGAGGCACGGGGAAACCCGACCCGGCTGAGCAGCCCGCGCTCCGGATCGAGCTGGAAGACGAGGACGGCACCAGCACGGGCAAGGACAGCACCACGCAGACGCCCCGCAGAGGTATCGGAAAGCCGAGGGACAAGGGCCCCGAAAAGGAAGAGCAGGAACGGATCCAGCTGGAGGACCCGTGATGAGCATGAAGCATAGCGATTAAGGCCAATTCAGCCGCAGTTGAACGCAGATGACCGCTAGGGGCGTGGTCGGTCCGCGATCGTTCGAGTTGCCATCTGCGAAATCTGCGGCTTCTTCCGAATTGAAAGCGCCACCAGGCGCGACCATATCATCCCAGTGTCGAACTTCACGCCCCGCGCATGGACCTGTACTCCCGCAAACAACGCTGGAAAGTGGTGCTGGCCGCCGTGGCCCTGCTCATGGTGGGCGGCTCGTTGTGGTACAGCAACCGCATCGTGGATACCGTGCGCCAGGAGGAACGCCGCAAGGTGCGCCTGTGGGCCGAGGCCGTGCAGAACCGCGCCGAGCTGGTGAACTACACGGAACGGCTGTTCGAACGGCTGCGCGAGGAGGAACGCAAGAAGGTGCAACTGTGGGCCGAAGCCATGCTGCGCCTGGTGAGCAGTACCGAAACCGACTTCTCCTTCTACCTGAAGGTGGTGAGCGACAACACCACCGTGCCCGTGATCATCACCGATGCCAAGGGCGATGTGAAATTCCACCGCAACCTGCCGGACGCGATCGCCAACGACCCGGCCAAGCTGCAAGCGGAAGTGGCCGCAATGGCCGCCGTGGCAGCGCCCATCGAGATCGCCGTAGCCGACCGGAAACAATTCCTGTACTACAAGGATTCCAAGGTCTTCACCGAACTGCAGGAGGTGATGGACGGCATCATCAGCTCCTTCATTTCGGAAACCGTGATGAGCACCGCGGCCGTGCCGGTGATCTACACCGACAGCACCCGTACGCGCATCATCGAATACAGCAACATCGAAGCCGAGGTGGCCGCCGACCCGGTCGCCATGCAGCAGCAGATCAGGGCCATGGAAACGGCCAACGCGCCCATCCTGATCCAACTGCCCGGCACCGGCAAGCACTACATCTTCTACGAGGAATCGCTGGTGATCACCCGCCTGCGCTACTTCCCCTATGTGCAGCTGGTCATCCTCGGGCTCTTCCTGCTGGTGGCCTACGCGCTCTTCAGCATCTTCCGCAATGCGGAACAGAACCAAGTGTGGGTGGGCATGGCCAAGGAGACCGCGCACCAGCTGGGCACACCGCTCAGCTCATTGATGGCCTGGATGGAACTGCTGAAGGACCAGAACGTGGACCCGGAGGCCCTGGCCGAAATGCGCAAGGACGTGGACCGCCTGGAGGTGATCACCGAGCGCTTCAGCAAGATCGGCTCTGCACCGGACCTCACCGCCGAAAAGCTCTACCACACCCTGCGCTCCACGGTGCTCTACCTGCGTCCGCGCCTGCCGGGCCGCGTGAAGATCGAGGTGCTCACGCCCGAGAACACCGAACTGCAGGTCCCCTTGAACCGCGCCCTGTTCAGCTGGGTGTTCGAGAACCTGATCCGCAACGCCATCGACGCCATGGAAGGCGAAGGCTCCATCACCCTGGAGATCATCCCCGAAGGCGGCGTGGTCCACGTGGACGTGACCGATACCGGCAAAGGCATTCCCGCATCGCAGCACACCACGGTCTTCCGCCCGGGCTTCACCACCAAAAAACGCGGCTGGGGATTGGGTCTATCGCTCAGCAAACGCATTATCGAACAGTACCACCAAGGCAAGATCTTCGTGAAGAAGAGCGCGCCCGGCAAAGGCACTACGTTCCGGATCACCTTGAACCAGGGGGTTTTGGGGACGGCGCTGGTGAGTGAGGGGGAGTGACCATGAGGCTTGAAAAAGGAGATCTTCATGCACACAAGAAGAATGTTCAGCTACAGGAATTGAAAATTGAGACTTGAACATTGGTCATTGAATATTGATCTCTGTGGGCTTCGCCCAAGACTCGAATACCCGCACCAAACATCAGTGAACAGGCAGGATGCCTGTTCGACGTTATGCCCGGCATCTACCTCCACATCCCCTTCTGCCGGAAAGCCTGCACATACTGCGACTTCCACTTCAGCACCAGCACACAGGCGAAGGAGCGGGTGCTGAACGCCATGGCTCTGGAACTCGAACAGCGCGCAGCGGAACTGAGCGGGACCGTGAACACCATCTACTTCGGTGGCGGAACACCGAGTTTGCTGGAGCCGGCGGAGATCGCGCGGTTCATGCAGGACATGCGGGCACGCTTCGCTGTTGCAGCGGATGCCGAGGTAAGCTTGGAGGCCAACCCGGACGACATCACGGCGGAGCGACTTGCTGCTTGGAAAGAACTCGGCATCACACGTCTGAGCTTGGGTACGCAGAGCTTCCGCGAAGAACGGCTGCGTTTCATGGGTCGGGCGCACACGGCGGACCAAGCCTTGCGCAGCATCGAACAGATCGCCAAGGCGGGCTTCGCGAGTTGGACCATCGACCTGATCTACGGCCTCCCGCAGATGACCCTTGCCGAGTGGGACAAACAGCTGAGCATCGCGCTGGACCACGGCATGCCGCACCTGAGCGCCTACTGCCTCACTGTAGAGGCAAAGACCGCGCTCGCCCACCAAGTGGCCAAGGGTGCTGTACACATGCCCGAGGACGATGACCAAAGCGCGCAGTTCGATCGCTTGATGGAGCGCATGGAACAGGCCGGACTGGTGCATTATGAGATCAGCAACTTCGGACTGCCGGGCCACTTCTCGCGGCACAACACCAGCTATTGGGAGGGCGTGCATTACCTCGGCATCGGCCCTTCGGCGCACAGTTACAACGGTGCCGCGCGCCGCTGGAACGTGGCCAACAACCTGCGTTACGCAAGTGCCCTTGAGGCCGGAAGTCCCTTGTGGGAAAGCGAAACATTGACACCTGCACAGCGCACCAACGAACTGCTGCTTACCGGTCTGCGGACCCTCGCTGGCGTACCCCTGCACAAATTGGAACTGGACGCCCTCGCCCTGAACCGAACAAGCTACGAGCGGTACCTGGCCCAAGGCCATTTGCTGGTGCAGGATGGTCGCTTAGTTTTGACCAAGGCCGGAAGGCACTTCGCCGACCGCATCGCCTCGGACCTGTTCGTAAGCGCCGATGATCGCACGGATCGAACATAAGGGACGCAGCTTCAGCGTCGACCTGTCGAAGCCCCTCGACATCTCGCTGCCCGTGGAGGTGGGCGCCGGTCAGGTGCGCGCTTGGTGGGTGGACCCCGTTACCATGGAACCGGTGCGCAATGGCGCCACGATCTACGCGGTGAAGGAAGGCGCCCCGGTGAACTTCCGGAACGTCCATTTCAACCCGCACGGACATGGCACCCATACCGAGAGCGTGGGCCACATCGCGCCGGAGATCCATCCTGTGGGACGCCTGTTCAAACGTCACTTCTTCACCGCCCAAGTGGTGAGCCTGCTGCCCGAAAAGCGCCGAGCACCGGATGCCAAGGAAGACCACGTGATCACCCTCGAACAGCTGCGCAACGTGGTGAACGATCGTCCGCCCGAGGCCTTGGTATTGCGCACCCTGCCCCACAACGACGATAGGGGACAGCGGGACTGGAGCGGGACGAACCCCTGCTATCTGCAAAGCACAGCCTGCTCCTGGCTGCGCAGCATCGGCGTGAAACACCTGCTGCTGGACCTGCCCAGCGTGGACCGCGAAGAGGACGGCGGCGTCCTTGCTGCACACCACGCCTTCTGGGATTTCCCCAACACCGTGGACCTGGAGCGCACCATCACCGAGTTGCTGCACGTGCCACGCGAGGTGCGCGATGGCGAGTATCTGCTGGAGCTACAGCTGGCCAACTTCACCAACGACGCGGCGCCCAGCCGGCCGGTGCTCTACGCCCTGTTGCCATGACCTTGGAAGAATTCCGTGCGCACTGCCTGCCGCTTCCCGGCTTCAGCGAAGACCTTCCCTTCGGTCCGGAAGTGCTGGTATTCCGCGTGGGTGGCAAGATCTTCGCCCTGATGGACGTGGACCTTTTTGAGAGCGTGAACCTGAAATGCGATCCCGAACGCGCCATCGAACTGCGTGAACAGTACCCCGGTATCACGCCCGGTTACCACATGAACAAGCGGCACTGGAACACGGTGCTCTGCGATGGAAGCGCGCCCCATAAGCTGCTGCTCGAGCTGGCCGAACACAGCTATGCGCTGGTCAGGAACTCGCTACCCAAGAAAGTGCGCGATACGCTCGTAGGCTGAGCCCTTCGCCCTGCGGCTACATTTGCCGGTGCAACGACCAAACCCATGGAACGACCACACCTCGGCCGCGCGCTGATCAGCTATTTCCTGCGTGGCCTGTTGGTGCTGGTGCCCATAACGGTGATACTCTGGGCGCTGTGGCGCTCCCTGACGTTCTTGGACAGTATCATCCCGATGGACATACCCGGCGTGGGGCTGGCTGTGCTGCTCACCGTGATCACCGTAGCCGGCTGGCTGGCCTCCACCTTGCTCTTCCGGCCTTTTGCCGAATTGGGCGAGCTCATGCTGGAACGGGTGCCTTTCCTGAAGACCCTTTACGGCGCAGTGAAGGACCTGATGGAAGCCCTGGTGGGGAACAAGAAGAAGTTCGACCAACCGGTGCTGGTACGCCTGGGTCCGGGCATGGACGCCCAGCGCATCGGGTTCATGACCCAGACCGATCTGAGCCACCTGGGGATCGGTAAGGACCGTGTGGCGGTATACCTGCCACACGCCTTTGCTTGGAGCGGAAACCTGGTGATCGTGCCAAGGAGCAACGTGACCCCCTTGGACGCCCGTGCGCCGGACGTGATGAAATTCGTGGTGAGCGGCGGAGTGTCCCAAATGGACGACGAGGCCTAAGCATAGCACGCCCCAGCCACTCCGCGCATGCCCCAGACCGCCCGCCGCAATGCCTTGTTGCTCCTGCACCTCGTGGTGTTCATCTGGGGCTTCACCGGCATCTTCGGCAAGCTGATCCAACAGAGCACCTTGCACCTGGTGTACACGCGTACCGTCATCGGCATGGTGGGACTGGCCCTGGCGGCCTGGTGGATGCGCCGCAGCCTTTCGCCGCGCACCCCGGACATGAAGCACTACCTGCTGACCGGCCTGATCATCACCGGGCACTGGATCACCTTCTATGGGGCCATCAAACTGAGCACGGCCAGCATCGCCGCGGCCTGTCTCAGCACCAGCACCGTGTTCACCGCGCTGATGGAACCCTTCTGGTTCAAGCGCAAGATCCGGATCTATGAAGTGGTGCTGGGCGGAGTGGTGGTGGCGGCCCTGTTCCTGATCTTCGGCCTGGAGACCGAGCACCGGCTGGGCATCGCGGTGGCCACCCTGAGCGCCCTGCTCAGCGCCTGGTTCAACGTGATCAACGCCAAACTCATCAAGCGCGACCATGCCATCCGCATCGGGTTCTACGAGATGGGTGCCGTTGTGCTCTCCATCGGCCTCTGGCTGGCGTGGAACAACGATCTGCCGCCGCCGCTGTGGGAACTCCCCACCAGCGACATCATCTACCAATTGATCCTGGGCTTCGTGTGCACCTCCTTCGCCTTCGTGGCGGGCATCGCCGTGATGCGCCAGCTCTCGCCCTTCACCGTCATGCTCACCGTGAACCTGGAACCCGTGTACACCATCATCATCGCGCTGATGATCTGGGGGGCGGAGGAGAAGATGACCACCGGCTCCTACCTCGGCATCGCCTTGATCCTCGCCTGTCTCTTCGTCAACGGATGGCTGCAACGGCGACGGACCAGCGATGAAGTGGCGGAGCCCGACCCCTTGACACAAGGCTGAAGCGCGATCTTTGTGCCCATGGACCGCACGAAAGGACTGTTGCTGCTGCTGGCTTTGTGCCTGCTGGTGTTCTTCATCACCCGCGAGGTCTATCGGCCCGATGCAACTTCGGAACAGGTCGATAGCACGGTGCTGCTGGAGCGGGTGCGGCCCGTACTGAAACTGGTGACGGTGGAGGGCGACTTCAGCGAGGTAATCACCTTCAGTGACGCCAATACCGCGTGGTTCGACTGGACCAAGGACCTGCCCTGGAACCGTAAGCAGGCCATGCTGTTGGTGAAGGCACGGGCCTCCGTGGGCTACGACCTTGAGGGCATGGGATTGGAATTCGATGAGGCCACACGCACGGTGCGCTTCACCGGCATGGGTTCGCCCAAGCTCCTTTCCCTGGAGCACGACGTGAAGTACTACGACCTGGAGGAAGGCACCTTCAACTCCTTCAGCGCTGCTGATCACACCCGGATGAACGCCCAGGCCAAGCAGCGCATCCAGGCGAAGATCCCGAACAGCGGTCTGTTCCAGCAGGCCGAGAAGCAGAAGGGGGAGTTCCTGGTGATCCTCAAGGCCGTGGTGGAGAACTCGGGATGGACCTTCGACGACCGCGTTTCTCCGCAGGATGGCCGGAACCGGCTGAAGGGCTGAACCAAGCGACCCGGGCGCTTGTTCCCCGGTATCTTCGCAACAGCATCGCGACCTGCCGACCCAATGTCCACCACAACCCTGGCCCCGTGGGCCTATTGCCCCAGCCTGACTCACTACGAACGCTGGAAGACCCGTGCCGTGCGCATCGGCGATATCGGCATCGGCGGCGACAACCCGATCCGGGTGCAGAGCATGACCACCACGGACACGATGGACACCGCAGGTACGGTGGCACAGAGCATCCGCATGATTGAGGCGGGCTGTGAACTGGTCCGCATCACCGCGCCGAGCAAGAAGGACGCGGAGAACCTCGCCGAGATCAAGAAACAGATCCGTGCGGCAGGCTTCAGCGCACCCCTGGTGGCGGACATCCACTTCACACCGAACGCTGCCGAAGTAGCCGCCCGCATCGTGGAAAAGGTGCGCGTGAACCCAGGCAACTATGCCGACAAGAAGAAGTTCGATGTGCGCGAGTACACCGACGACCAGTACGAAGAGGAACTGGAGCGCATCCGTGAACGCTTCACACCCCTGGTGAAGATCTGCAAGGAGCACGGTACCGCGATGCGTATCGGCACCAACCACGGCAGCCTCAGCGACCGCATCCTGAACCGCTATGGTGACACGCCACAAGGCATGGTGGAGAGCGCCTTCGAGTTCCTGCGCATCTGTCGCGACGAGAACTACCACGAGATCGTGCTGAGCATGAAAGCCAGCAACGTGCAGGTGATGGTGCAGGCCTACCGCCTGCTCGTCCACCGCATGATGGCCGAGGGCTGGGACTATCCGTTGCACTTGGGTGTGACCGAGGCCGGCGATGGTGAGGATGGTCGCGTGAAGAGCGCGGCGGGCATCGGCGCCCTGCTGGAGGACGGCATCGGCGACACCGTGCGTGTAAGTCTCACGGAGGACCCTGAGTTCGAGATCCCCGTGGCCCGCGCGCTGGTGGACCGATACAACGACCGCCACAACCACGCACCGATCCCAGAACTCCCCGCGCACTTCCTGAGCGGAGTCGAAGGAGGAAGCGGGGCCGGAGCGGAGGGCTACTCCCCCTTCTCCCACACCCGCCGCCACACACGCGAAGTGCTCAACATCGGCGCGCGCCATGTGCCTGTGGTGATGGCCGATCTGAGCAACAAGGAGAAGATCACCCCCGCCACCTTCTTCGCCTGGGGCTACCGCTACAGCGTACCCTTGGACAAGTGGAACATCACCGACCAGGCCTGCGACTACGCCTTCATCGGGAAGAACTCGATCGACTTCGAGATCCCCGGTACGCTGGGTATCGTGCAGGAGCACACGACCTGGCTGGCCAATACGGAGAAACCCCGGCACTATCCCTTCATCCAGAAGAAGGACTACCTCGCTGGTGTGGAGCAGCATCCGCAACTCAACATCGTCTACGCCACACTCCCTGATCTGGACGACAGCTTCATAGCGAAGCTGAAGAGCGACCCTACGGCCGTATTGCTGGTCGACACGCACAACCAACACGGCATGGCCGAGCAGCGTCGCCTGTTCTTCAGCCTGCTGGAACAGGGCTGCGAAACACCGGTGATCGTCGGTCGTGCGTATGGCAGCATTGATAAGGATGACCTGGTCCTGCACAGCAGCACCGACATGGGGCCCCTGTTCCTGGATGGTTTCGGCGATGGCATCTTCTTGGCCGATGAGGATGGTGGTCGCGAAGACCTTGTCTGCCGCACCGCCTTCGGCATCCTGCAGGCCACGCGCACGCGCACCAGCAAGACCGAGTACATCAGCTGCCCCAGCTGCGGCCGTACGCTCTTCGACCTGCAGGAGACCACGGCCAAGATCCGTTCACGGACCAGCCATCTGAAAGGTGTCAAGATCGGCATCATGGGCTGCATCGTGAACGGCCCCGGCGAGATGGCCGATGCCGACTTCGGTTACGTGGGCACCGGCCCCGGCGTGATCACCCTGTACCGCGAAAAGGAGGTGGTGAAGCGCAACGTGCCCAGCGAACATGCCGTGGATGAGCTGATCGGGTTGATCAAGGAGCATGGGATGTGGGTGGAATTGCCCAACACCTGATCGACCCCGCCGAACGCACAACAGCCGCAGTCGGGAGCTTCCCGCTGCGGCTGTCGTGACAGTTGGTGTATGTGGGGATCTAGTGCGATGCCACCTCTTGAACAGCCTTGTCCGGGGCCTTGTTGGCCTGTGTCCGAAGGCTTGCAGCAAGGAGTACTGCTACGAGCAGTGCTGCTTGCAGTATGGTGCGGTACTTGGGTTCCATGATGCAGTGTTATTGGACCAGTGGTTACGGGAGGGTCGACGTAGGGTTCGAATTATTCGACGGAAATGGACAGCCCTCCCATCGAACAGGCCTAATGTTCGACCAATTCCTGCTACATGCGACCGCCACCATCGATGCGGACCATGCATCCTGAGGAATTATCCCTTGAGATACTCCTTGATCGCCTTCACATACACCTCGAACGCCTTGATGCCTGCCGGTGTCAGCTTGCAGGTCGTGTTCGGATAGTTGTTCTTGTAGCCCTTGGTGATCTCCACGTAACCCGCCTCCTTCAGCTTGCTCAACTGCACGCTCAGGTTTCCACGGGTGGAACCGGTGCGCTCCAACAGGAAGGTGAAGTCCCCTTCGTCCACTGAGATCAGCAGACTGACCACCGCCAGCCTGAGCTGGTTGTGGAGCACCGGATCAAGCGGAGCGAAGCCCATCCTCGTAGCGCTTTAGCAGGATCCCCGGAAGTATGTAACCCAGCACCATGGCCACACAATAGATAACCAGAACACCCAGTGGACCGGTCACGAACAACATGGCCACGCCTGCGATCCAGAACAGCACACCGCCCAACATGAGCGGACGGAAGCGCATAGCCTGACCGGTGATGAAGGTGGGCAGGCCCGTGAGCATGGTGATGGCGATGGTGGCATCGACCTGGGATCGGACGGAAAAGGCGATGAGCAGGATCATCGTGATCACGAAAGCGCTCCACAACCAACCGATGGTGCTGTCCATGGGGTTGCTCACCAGTTCCTTCCGGCCCTCCCGTGCACCGCGCACCGCGCTGAAGATGCCGCCCAAGGTCCCGGCCACGCCCCAGGCCGCACCATGCTGCCAGCCCGACACCGAATCTCGAAGCAGGTAGGTGACCACCATGGCCCCGATCAAGAGAAAGCCCCAGAGCAGGAAGTAGAAGCTCATGCGGCTGAAGTTCCTGCGCGCCTGTCCGATCATTCTTTCGATGAGCCGGAGGCTTTCTTGTGGAGTGAGCGCTTGTTCCATTGTAAACTTGTTTATAGTGCAAACATAATACGATCGGATCGATCCGTGCAAGCACCCCTTACTTTTCACCCATGGCAAGCACCGTTCTCATCGCCGGACCCACCGGTCTTATCGGCAGTACCGCTCTTCAGCAGGCGCTGGCGGACCAGCGGTTCTCACGCGTGATCGCCCTTACGCGGCGCAGCTTGGGGATCACGGACCCGAAGTTCACCGAATGGAGTTCCACGGGAAACGACCTTCTCGCCGGCCTGCGCTCGGAACGGGTGGACGCTGTGCTTTGCTGCCTGGGCACCACCATCGGCAAGGAGGGCGGCGACCAGCAGAAGTTCATCCACGTGGACAAGGACCTGGTGGTGGGCATCGGCCAATGGGCCAAGGCCCAAGGTGTGCCGGTGTTCAGCGTGGTCAGTGCCATCGGTGCGGATGCCGCTTCCCGGGTGTTCTACAACCGGGTGAAGGGCGAGATGGAACAGGAGCTGAAAGCCCTGGGCTTCCCCACCTTGCACATTTTCCATCCGTCCATCCTCACCGGGCCGCGGCAGGAAAAGCGCACCGGTGAGCGCATCGGGATCGCCGTGGCTCAGGTTCTGGCTCCCTTGCTACCAGCACGGTACAAGCCCATGCCGCACGATGTGTTGGCCGCCGCCCTGCTGCGTTCCTGCTTCGTGGCCCAAGGCGGAACACACAGCTATTCGGGTATCCGCGGGTTGGCCGCGAGCTAGAAGTTCACGACCCGGCCGGACATGGCCACCTCGGCCTCGTCGAGCTTGGCGTCCAGCGAATCGCGCAAGCGTTCGAAGGCTGGTCGCGACGATGCGGCGAGGGGTTCAGAGCTGGGGAACTCCTCCTTGCGGTGGTCCACCTGCACGCCGTTCTTCCAGAACCGGAAACAGACGTGCGGGCCGGTGGCGAGGCCCGTGCTGCCCACCTCACCGATCACATCGCCCTGTACCACCCGCTGGCCCTGCCGCACCAGGATCTTGCGCATGTGGAGGTACTGCGTGCTATAGGTGGCGTTGTGCCTGATCTTCACATAGTTGCCGTTGCCCCCGGTGCGGCCCGCTTTCTCCACCACCCCATCGCCCACGGCCAGGATGGGGGTGCCGTACGGTGCGGCGTAATCGGTGCCCAGATGCGCCTTCATGACCCGTTGCACGGGATGCAGGCGCCGTCCGCTGAAGCCCGAACTGATCCGGCTGAACTTGAGCGGTGCCTTCAGGAAGGCCTTGCGCTGGCTGTTGCCTTCGCCGTCGAAGAATTGATCACCGGTGCCCTGCGCGAAGCGGAAGGCATCCTTCACCTTGCCGGCACTGGTATAGCGCGCCGCCAGGATCCGGGGTTGTCCGTAGCGCTGGCCATCCACAGTGCGCTCCTCGTACACCACGGCGAAGGTGTCGTTCTTCTGGATGCGGTAGAAGTCCACCGTCCAGGCGAACACCTCGGACAACTGCATGGCCAACGCGGGGTCGGCGCCGGCGCGTTCCAGGTCGTTGTACAACGCGCCCGTTACCGCGCAGGCGATCCGGTGGTTGCTGGTCTGCACCGGTCGGCGGCCAACCCGCACGGAAAGGCTGTCCACCAGATCGAATACCATATACTCCACCGCATCCGCCTCGTAGATGAAATAGACCGGGGTGCGCGAGCTGTCATCGGCGAAGATGAAGGCATACGGGTGGCCAGTGCGCATCTTGCGCACATCGAAGTGGGGTGCGGCCGCCTTGACCAGGGCATGGACCGTGTTCATGGGCACGCCATGCGCACCCAGCAGATCACCGAAGGTGGCGCCACTGCGCACCGTGCCCTTTTCCAGCACGTAGCCGGATATCGGTATCCCGTAGGCATCCGGGGGAAGGAGCACGCTGTCCGCCTCCAACAGGGTTTCCTCCACGTACTCCACACGTGGCCGCAAGTCCACCCCGACCAGCACATAGCCAGCGACCACGGCCGGTACAAGTACGGCGCTCCATTTCACCCAACCCTTCATGGAGGGGCAAGAAAGCACATTGCCCCGATCCACGGACCTGGGCAATGCAAAATGTTTCCAAAAAGAAGTGAAGGCTCCCTCCGACCCTACAGCTTGGCGATGGGGTGTACCAGTCCTTGGTAACCGCTCAGCTCCATCTTGATGGACCCCACGAGCACCTTGGCCTGGGCCAGCACGGGGATGCGGTTGCCGTCGTCGGTGATCCACACATTGAGGTCGTCGTTACCCTTGAAGATGCGGCCCTCCTGCACCACCGGCTGGAACTTCATGCAGCGGTACTTGCCGTTGCGCAACTTGATGGTCTCCTTGCCCATGTAGCGCATGCGCAGGGGCCAGAGCTCATCGTCCAGGAAGGTCTCGATCACGAACACATCACCCACCTTCGCCTTGGTGAAATCCAGGGTACGGGCGTAATAGAAGGAACTCAGGATGTCCTGTACGCTGGCGGGCACCTGATGGGTCTTCTGGCTTTGGGTGGTGACCACTCGTTTCGATTGGTGGTACACATAGTCCTGCGTGAACTCGTAGCCACCCTCGCTCACCCGGCGCTTGAACACCCACGGGAATACCCCCTTGGCGTCGAAGTAGCTCTCGTAACGGTCGTCCACCTTGTAAAAGGTGTTGAAGGCCCCGAGGCTGCGGCCGGTGCCCACGGCATGCCAAGCCTTGCGGCCGTTGATGTCGCTGGGGCTTTCCTTCAGTTCCACCACTGCCTCGCCGGCGTTGAGCCAGCCGTAGTGCACCACATAGGTCAGCTTTTCCCCTGGACGGAAAGCGTTGTGGGAAAGGTCGCGCAGCGGGAAGTTCTGGTTGTTGCCACCGCTGGCCACCGGTTCCGTAGGCACATCGCTCTGCGCGAAGCCCATGGTCATCAGGCTGAAACCGGCCAGTAAAAAGGTCGTTGTGTTTGCCATGGCCTTGGAAGTGCAAATGCAGTGCCGATCGGGGAGGGTGCTACTGGCTACCGGCTGCTGGCCCCTTGTAGCCAAGTGAACGAGGTACTGCCATACCTCGCTACTGGCTGCATGGTGCCGGAGCGCACCTGCCTGCCAGTAGCCAATGGCCAGCAGCCAGCGGCCCATTCAAACCACGATGTTCACGATGCGCTTGGGCACCACGATCACCTTCTTCGGCGCCTTGCCCTCCAATTTGGCCTGCACCTCGGGGTTGGCGAGTACTTGCGCTTCCACCTCCTCCTTGCTCAGCGCGATAGGGAATTCCAGCATCAAGCGTGTCTTGCCGTTGAAGCTGATGGGGTAGCTGAAGTTGTCCTCCACCAGGTGTTCGGCCTGCCATTGGGGCCACTTCGCGGTGGTAACACTGCCTGAATGGCCGAGTTTCTCCCACAATTCCTCGGCGATGTGCGGTGCGAAGGGCGCCAGGGCGATCACCAGCGGCTCCAGCACCGCGCGCTTGTTGCACTTCAGCGCACCCAGCTCGTTGGCCGCGATCATGAACTGGCTTACGCTGGTGTTGAAGGACATTTTCTCGATGTCCTCGGTCACTTTCTTGAGGGTGGCGTGCAGGGTTTTCAGTTCGGGTTTGGTGGGGGCACCATCGGAAACCGCGATCCCATCATCAGCACCGTGGAACAGGTTCCAGAATTTGCGCAGGAAGCGGAAGGTGCCTTCGATGCCGTTGGTGTCCCAAGGCTTGCTCTGCTCCAGGGGGCCCAGGAACATCTCGTACAGGCGCAGGGTGTCGGCACCGTACTTGGCGATGATGTCGTCGGGGTTCACAACGTTGAACTTCGACTTGGACATCTTCTCGACGACGCGTTCCAAAGGAAGCAGGGCTTTCTCACCTCGCCCTTCGAACTGAACGTTCCTCCCAACATCGAGCCATGAGAAGCGGTTATCGGCTTCTTTTAGGTCCATTATTGCCTGCATACTCAGAGCATCCTCTCGAACGAATTCAATGGGCACAGCTGAGGCGCTATTCATGTGAACGCGAGCACGCATTCCGTTGATTGTGTACTCCTTCGAGAACTCATATTTGCCTGGAGCAGCAGCAATCCTTAGTTGTTGATACAACTGTTGAGGACCTGCATTCAAGATTTCCTTGCCATCAATTGCCACGGCAATACTCTCAGTTGCAGTTGGAGAATCAAGAAGGTTGAACACATAACCGTGTAAGAGCGCCGACACCCCCTGTATCATCCCCTGGTTCACCAGCTTCTTCGCGGGCTCATCAAAGGGCAACCAGCCGCGGTCATGCAGGAACTTGGTCCAGAAGCGGAAGTAGAGCAGGTGGCCGGTGGCATGCTCGCTGCCGCCCATGTACAGGTCTATCTGCTGCCAGTACGCAATGGCCTCGGGTGAGGCGAGGCGCTCGGCATTGTGCGGGTCCATGTAGCGCAGGAAGTACCAGCTGCTGCCGGCCCAACCGGGCATGGTCGTGGTTTCAAGGGGGTAATGCCCCTCACCCCCGGCCCCTCTCCCATGGAGAGGGGTGAAATGCCAGTCCTTTGCGCGGGCCAGCGGCGGTTCGCCGTCTTCGGTGGGAAGGAACTTGTCCACTTCGGGCAGTTTCAGTGGCAGCTCGCTCTCGGGCAGAGGGTACGGGATACCGTCCTTGTAGTAGATGGGGATGGGCTCGCCCCAGTAGCGTTGGCGGCCAAAAGCGGCATCGCGCAAGCGGAAGTTGATACGGCGCTCACCGGCACCCAGCTTCACCAATTCCTCGATGGCGCGCGGAATTGCCTGTTTCACCGGCAGGCCTTTCAGGAAACCCTCGGTGCTTATGGTGCCCTCCTTGCTCTCATCGGCCCCATTTGAGATGTCGGCCCCTTCGGTGACAACGATGATCGGCAGCCCGAAGTGCGTGGCGAAACGCCAGTCGCGCTGATCGCCGCCGGGCACGGCCATTACGGCACCCGTACCGTAGCCGCCCAGCACGTAGTCGCCCACCCACACGGGGACGTCCTCGCCGGTAAAGGGGTGCTTCGCGTAGCTGCCGGTGAACACGCCGCTCACCTTGTCCACCTCGGCCTGGCGTTCGCGCTCGCTGCGGTTCTTGGCGGTGGTCACGTAGGCCTCGACCTCGGTACGGCGGTCGTCGGTGGTGAGGAGTGGCACCAGTTCATGCTCTGGGGCCAAGGTGAGGAAGGTGACACCAAAGAGTGTGTCGGGGCGGGTGGTGAATACTTCGATGGTGGGGGTCTGCGGCTTGGGGGAATGCCCCTCACCCCCGGCCCCTCTCCCAAGGAGAGGGGGGGCTGCTTCCGCCGAAAAATCGGGGCGTGAATCCAATGCCGCTTTGATGCGAAGAAGGACATCCGGCATTTGCTCGATCACCTCTTCGTTAGTGAACCGGATCAACTCATAGCCCAATTCCCGCAAGCGTTCGGCCCTCGCTTCATCCTCGGCGCTTTGCGAAAGGTGAATACCCCCATCAACCTCGATCACAAGTTGTTTAGGCAGGGAAACAAAGTCGACGATATATCGGTCTATGGCATGTTGGCGTCGGATCCTGCCACCGGTGGCATTGCCGCGAATGGCTTGCCACAGTCTGTCCTCTGCTTCGGTCGGATCTTTTCGATTCTCTCGAGCATATCGCTGCAATTTGGCTGCTACGCGCGAGTCCGCGGACAAATACGCAGGTCGCTCAGCCCCCGGCATTCCTCCCCTCTCCTTGGGAGAGGGGCCGGGGGTGAGGCCGAATTTCACCAACGCTCCCTCGCTCCTCCCGATCCAATTCCGCTGCGCCTCCTTGATGCTCTCGCTCCAATCGAGCCCATCCAAACCATCCAGCAAGCGCTGTGCATAGGATGTGATACGCAGGCTCCACTGCTTCATGCGCTTGCGTTCCACGGGGTGTCCGCCACGTTCGCTTACGCCGTCCTTCACTTCGTCGTTGGCGAGCACGGTGCCCAACGCTGGGCACCAGTTCACCCAAGCATCGCTTAGGTAGGCCAGGCGGAAGTGTTGCAGGATCAACTGCTTGGTGCGCTCGTCGAAGGCCTTCCATTCCTCGGCCGTGAACTCGCCCATGAACTCTTCCACATCGCCGGTGAGCACACTGGCATCCTGGCCGGTGCAACCCTTTGCCTCAAAGCGGGCGATGAGCTCACTGATGGGACGTGCCTTGTCGGCGGTGGCGTCGTACCAGCTGTCGAAGAGCTGCAGGAAGATCCACTGTGTCCACTTGTAGTAGGCAGGATCGCTGGTGCGCACCTCGCGGCTCCAATCGAAGCTGAAGCCGATGCGATCCAATTGCTCGCGGTAGCGGGCCAGGTTGATCCCGGTGGTCTTGGCGGGGTGCTGGCCGGTCTGTATGGCGTACTGCTCGGCGGGCAGGCCGAAGCTGTCGTAGCCCATGGGGTGCAGCACGTTGAAACCGCTGTGCCGCTTGTAGCGCGCCACGATGTCGCTGGCGATGTAGCCGAGCGGGTGCCCCACATGCAGGCCCGCACCACTGGGGTAGGGGAACATGTCGAGGGCGTAGAACTTGGGCTTGGTGGGGTCCTCGCTCACCTTGTAGGTGCCGCGCTTGCGCCATTCCTGCTGCCACTTTTCCTCGATCCGTTCGTGCTCGTACTGCATGGTCCGTTGATACTGGCGGCAAATGTAGCGGGCGGGCTGGGCCTGCCCCGATTACATTTGCCCGCCATGGGAGTGGACCGCCATTACAAAGCCCGCACGCGCACGGCCAGTGTGAGCACGGTCATCGGCATCGGTCTGGTGCTGTTCATGCTGGGTGTTCTCGGCTTCTTGGTGCTGAACGCGCAAGCATTGGAGCGCTACTTCCGCGAGAACGTTCGGGTGGAACTCTTCCTGAAGCGCGACCTGAAGGAGGTGGACATCATGCAGTTCCGCAAGGAACTGGATACGGAACCCTTCACCAAGGAGACCCGCTACGTGACCAGCGATGAAGCGGCCGAATTGCTGAAGCAGGACCTCGGCGAGGATTTCCTCGGGGTGCTGGGCAGCAACCCGCTCCTTCCCTCGGTGGAACTGAACCTGTCAGCCGCCTACGCACAGCCCGATAGCCTGAAATGGATCGTGGAACACCTGAAGCAGGACAGCCGGGTGCAGGAAGTGGCGTACAACGCATCGGTGGTGGAGAACATCGATGCCAACATGGGCAAGCTCACGCTGGTGGTGCTGGGCTTTACCGCGCTTCTGCTGATCATCGCGATCGCGCTGATCAACAACACCATCCGGCTGGCCATCTACAGCAAGCGCTTCCTGATCCGCACCATGCATCTGGTGGGAGCCACGCAGTGGTTCATCAAGAAACCCTTCCTGGGGCAGAGCTTCTGGCAGGGCATACTTGGTGCCTTGCTGGCCGTGGGTCTGCTTACCGGCCTGTTGCAGGTGGTGAAGCGCTACATGCCCGATGTGCTCGCCTTCACCGATGTGCCCTCACTGGCCATGCTCTACGGCGCGGTGCTGGTGCTGGGACTGGTGATCGCGCTGCTGTCCACCTGGTTCGCTGTGGGCCGCTACCTTCGCATGAATTCCGAAGACCTTCACTGGAGCTGAACACGTACGCCATGGCCAAGAACTCGAACTGGAACGACATGCCCTTCACGGCTACGAACTACAAGCTGTTCGCTGTGGGGCTGGCCGTGATCGCCCTTGGGTTCATCCTGATGTCCGGAGGCGGTAGCGGCGACCCGAACGTATTCGATGAGGCTTCCATCTTCAGCGCGCGCCGCATAACCGTGGCGCCCATCGTGGTGCTCGTGGGCTACCTGTTCATCGTATACGCCATCCTGAAGCGGACCCGCGACGACGAAGCGGCGCAATGACCATTCTGCAGGCCATCATCCTCGCCGTCATCGAGGGTATCACCGAGTACCTGCCCGTTTCCAGCACGGGGCACATGATCATCGGGTCCACCATCATGGGGATCCAGCAGGACGAGTTCGTCAAGCTCTTCACGGTGGCCATCCAGTTCGGCGCCATTCTCTCGGTGATCGCACTCTACTGGAAGCGTTTCTTCCAACGTTTCGATTTCTACACCACCCTCTTCGTGGCCTTCCTGCCCGCGGTGGTGGCGGGCTTGCTCTTCAAGGACTACGTGGACATGTTGCTGGAGAACGTGCTCGTGGTGGGCATCATGCTCTTCCTGGGCGGCATCGTCTTCCTGTTCATCGACCGCTGGGCTCCCGGCGGATCGGACACAGGGCCACAAAAGATCTCCTTCCGCAAGGCCTTCACCATCGGCATATGGCAATGCCTGGCCATGGTGCCCGGAGTATCGCGATCGGCGGCCACCATCATCGGCGGTATGACACAGGGCCTCACCCGCCAACATGCGGCCGAGTTCAGCTTCTTCCTTGCCGTGCCTACGATGTTCGGTGCCACGGTCAAGAGCATCTATGATTATTTGAAGGACGGCGGTTCCTTCACAAGCGAGCACCTCCAGCTTTTCGCCGTGGGCAACATCGTGGCCTTCGTGGTGGCCATCATCGCCATCCGCTCGTTCATCGCCTTCCTCACCCAATATGGATTCAGGGCGTTCGGCTGGTACCGCATCGTGGTGGGCGGTGCGATCATCGTGCTGTACGTGCTCGGTGTGCCCATGCAGATGCTTTGATGGAACAGGGGCTGGACACACCATTCACCTTTACCCCGGAAACCGGCGGGCTTGTGCTGGTGGACAAACCCCTTACCTGGACCAGCTTCGATGTGGTGGGCAAGTTGCGTGGAGCCATGCGCATCGCCGCCGGAGCCAAGATCAAAGTAGGGCATGCAGGTACCCTGGACCCCCTGGCCAGCGGATTACTGATCCTGGCCTATGGCCCCTTCACCAAGAAGCTGCCCACGATCACCGGGCAGGAAAAGGGCTACACCGGGACCATCACCCTGGGTGCGGTAACCCCCAGCTATGACCTGGAGACGGAACCCGTGCCACATGGCGCCTGGGAGCATTTGGACGAAGCCACCATCCGCGCAGCTTTCGGGCGGTTCCATGGTGAAGTGATGCAACGCCCGCCAGCCCATAGTGCCAAGCGTTTCCAAGGCGAAAGGGCCTTCTGGCTGGCACGCGATCCGGATCGTGCACATCTGGTGGAGTTCCCCGCGGTGAGCGTGTTGATCAGTCGGCTGGAGGTGACCGCCATCCGCGGTGCCGAGGTCGATTTTGCCGTGGACGTTAGCAAGGGCACCTACATCCGCTCCCTGGCGAACGACATTGGCCAGCTGCTCGGTTGTGGGGCACATTTGAGCGCCCTGCGCCGCACGCGCATCGGCAACTTCCATGTGGACCAGGCCCACAGCCCCAGCGAGTGGTCGGAACGCATCGCGCCACACCATCCGGCGAAGCCGCGCGTGCCCAGATCCTGATCCCGGGGTTTATCCAGAGCACGGCACGTTTCGACGAACCGCGAGAAGTGACACGCCGAGCCCATTTTTTCGTCGACCAAAACAGTCCTTTACACAAGGAACGACATCCGTTGACGTTCGCTTCAACACGGCATTATCTTCGCCCCCCATTTTGACGGACAAGGCCCGTAAGCCCGAACAACTTTCCATGAAACTTACCGCATTCAAGTTCGACC
Source organism: Flavobacteriales bacterium (assembly GCA_044347005.1). Classification (GTDB taxonomy): domain Bacteria; phylum Bacteroidota; class Bacteroidia; order Flavobacteriales_F; family PHOS-HE28; genus PHOS-HE28. Next base: position 25,113 of record JBIIYD010000005.1, read on the forward strand.
TTCCCAAGGAGCAGATCGCCCTATATCCCACCAAGGACCGCGACGGGAGCAAGCTTATGGTGCTGGACCGCAAGACCGGCAAGATCGAGCACAAGAAGTTCAAGAACGTACTGGACTATTTCAATGAAGGGGACACCTTCATCCTGAACAACACCAAGGTATTCCCGGCCCGCATGTGGGGCAACAAGGAGAAGACCGGCGCCAAGATCGAGGTGTTCATGTTGCGCGAGTTGAACCGCGACAGCCTGCTGTGGGACGTGATCGTGGACCCGGCGCGGAAGATCCGGATCGGCAACAAGCTGTACTTCGGCAAGAACGACGAACTGGTGGCCGAGGTCATCGACAACACCACCAGCCGTGGGCGTACGTTGCGCTTCCTGTTCGACGGCACCTACGAGGAATTCAAGCAGGCCATCACCGACCTGGGTGAAACCCCCCTGCCACGCTACATCAAGCGGGAAACCGAGGCCAGCGACGCCGAGCGTTACCAGACCATCTACGCCACCGAGGAAGGTGCAGTGGCCGCACCTACGGCCGGTCTGCATTTCAGCCGGGAGCTGATGAAGCGCATGGAACTCAAAGGCATCGAATTCGCCGCTGTCACCCTGCACGTGGGCCTTGGCAGCTTCCGTCCCGTGGAAGTGGAGGACCTGACCAAGCACAAGATGGACAGCGAGCAGGTGATCATAACCCGCGATGCCTGCGACATCGTGAACAAGGCCAAGGACAGCAAGAAACGCGTGTGTTGCGTGGGCACCACCACCATGCGCGCCATCGAGAGCAGTGTGAGCACGGAGAACCACATGAAGCCCTACGACGGGTGGACGAACAAGTTCATCTTTCCGCCCTACGACTTCAGCATCGCGGACAGCATGATCACCAACTTCCACATGCCAGAGAGCACCCTGCTCATGCAAGTGGCGGCCTTCGGCGGTTATGATAACGTGTGGAACGCGTACAAGGTGGCCATCAAGGACAAGTACCGCTTCTTCAGCTATGGGGATGCGATGCTGATCATCTGATCGTTTCGTTCCCAATAACCCCGTGTTGTCGACCCAATGGGTCGACGGTACACGGGTGGATCGGACGGGTGGCCAAGTACATTCCCCGACCTTTGTCCCATGCAACGCAGCACCATCATCGTAGCCGGCGGTTCGGGCAAACGGATGGGTGCTGCCGTGCCCAAGCAGTTCCTGCTCCTGAAAGGCAAGCCCTTGCTGATGTGGACGATCGAGGCATTCCACCGCTACGATGCCGCCATGCAATTGATCGTGGTGCTCCCGCAGGACCACCATGCCACTTGGCAGGACCTGTGCTCAGAGCATCAATTCACCATTCCGCATACGCTCGTTAGCGGCGGTGCCGAACGTTTCCACAGCACGCTGGAGGGCTTGAGGGCTGTGACCCACGAAGGGTTGGTCGGTGTTCACGATGGTGTGCGACCCTTGGTGAGCACCGATCTGATCGCGCGTTGTTTCCAGGCTGCTGAAGAGCATGGTGCCGCGATCCCGGTAGTAGCCATTAGTCCCTCCGTCCGGGAGGTCACGGAAGAGGGCAGCCAAGCCCTGGATCGTTCACGTCTGCGGGCCGTGCAAACACCGCAATGTTTCCGTACTCCCTTGCTGCGCCGTGCTTTTGAACTGCCTTACGACCCCGCCTTCACGGACGAAGCCACCTTGGTGGAGCGGCTGGGTGTAGATGTACACCTTGTGGGGGGCGAGGAGTTCAACATCAAGGTGACCACGCCTTTCGACCTGCAGGTAGCGGAATTGGTGCTGGGGACCCAGCGATAAGCACCACCGTACCTTCGCGCACCATGTCCGCAACCCCTGACATCCGCGACCTTTCCCTAGACGAGATCAAGACCCTCGTCGCGGAACTCGGCGAGAAGCCCTATCGCGCCAAGCAGTTGTGGGAGTGGATCTGGAAGAAGCGTGCCCGCGCTTGGGAGGACATGAGCGACCTGCCCAAGGCATTCCGTGAGAAGCTGGCAGAGCGCACGGTGTTCCGCCCACTTGTACTGGCCGAGGAGCAGCGCAGCGAGGACGGCACCGTTAAATGTGCCTTCAAGACCTTCGACGGGCATGTGGTGGAAGGAGTGCTGATACCCACGCCAACGCGCCTTACGGCCTGCATCAGCAGCCAGATCGGGTGCAGCCTCTCCTGCAGTTTCTGCGCAACGGGCAAACTGAAGCGTATCCGGAACCTGAGCGCTGGGGAGATCGTGGACCAGGTGGTGCTCATCGACACCATTGCGCAGCATTACTACAAGCAGGGCCTCACCAACATCGTGTACATGGGCATGGGCGAGCCGTTGCTGAACTACGCCAATACCATGCGCAGCGCGGAACGGATCACCGCGCACGATGGGCTGGCGATGGCCGCTCGACGGCTCACGGTGAGCACGGCGGGCATCGCCAAGATGATCCGCAAGCTGGCCGAGGACGATGCGAAGTTCAACCTGGCCCTGAGCCTACATGCGGCGAACGATGCCAAGCGCGACCGCATCATGCCCATCAACGAGCAGAACAGCCTGGGCGAGTTGAAGGATGCTCTGCGCTACTACACGCGAACCACCAAGCGGCCGGTCACCTTCGAGTACATCCTGTTGCGGGGCTTCAACGATTCGTTGGCCGATGCGCAGGAACTGGTGCGCTATGCCAGCGATGTACACGCCAAGGTGAACCTGATCGAGTATAACCCGATCGACGGAGGTGAATTCGGGAGAACGGAAAGCGACGATGCCGTGGCCTTCATGCACTACCTGGAGAACAAGGGTATCGTGGCGCGCATACGCCGCAGCCGAGGCCGCGATATCGATGCCGCCTGCGGGCAGTTGGCCAACAAAGGCGAAAGCAGCGTG
>JBIIYD010000119.1:0-8781 GCA_044347005.1 Flavobacteriales bacterium
ACATCGAAAGAGGTCGATCGGTGATCGAGGATCAAGACCCCCCTTTCGATAGTTCTCAAACACTTGGTGTTAAAGGCTTAATGCCATGACGCTATTTTTGAGATGGCTTCTAGCCACCGAGCCGCCACCACTGAAGCTGATGTTGCCAGCCGTGTTGCGCATGCCAATGATGCGTACCACCCGGCCTGTGGCTGACGTGATGGTCCAGTTGCCCTGCACGATGAAGAATCCATTGTCCTGGAAGCTCAGGAACTCCAAGCTCTTGTTCACGTTGATCGTCTCGATCCACGGGATGTCGCCAGCGCGGTTCTTGATAATGATGCGATCACCGTCGCTGGCAGCTGTTATCGCCGAGGCGATGTTGGGGAAGGCCGGTGCCACACCGAATTCTTCAACGATGCGGTCCACTGCTGAGGCCTGAAGCGTACAGATCACCAGGGCCAGGGTAAAGAGCTGTTTCATGGTTCTTGTTTGAAGCGACGAATGTAGTCCGCTCCCATGGATGGGGTATTACCGTGGTGTGGCCCCACTATCATCCTTAAAAACCTGCACCATAGCCCTATTCACACTCCCTGAGCAAAGAAGAACCCCGACATCGAAGTGTTCGATGCCGGGGTCCGGACGAAGGGCGTTATCTGCTTTTACGCTGTGAAGTCGACGATCAAGGCATCTTCTTCTGTGCTCTCCACCGGGGCGGGTACCTCAACAGCGGGAAGGGCTTTATCCACCACGGTGTTCTGTGCAAAGAGTTGCTCTTCGTCGGTGAGGCAGAGCAGGAGCGTAAGTGTTTGTACTGGCCACATGGTTCTTGATCGTTGCTTGTGAGGTGGGTGGTCAGCCCTGAAGCGCGATGCAAGGTTTCACATGAAGGAGGCCATTGTCAAGACGAAACTCCATTTTTCTTCGACGAATCCCAAAAAGTGTCGACGAAAGGGACTAGGATCGATGAGGAGTCGGATCTATGACGGCTTCTTCAACTCCTCCGCCAGCAGCCGTTCCATGGCTCGCTGGATCCGCAAGGAGCGCTCCTCCCGGTCGGCAACAATAGGGCGAGGGACCAGAGTACTTTCCTTCAGACCGGGGTCATTCAGGAATGCGATCACCTTCTCATTGCCGGGCTGGATCTCCACCCCGAAACAGACGGCCAGGCTGCGGTCGGGTTCACGACCCATTTTGCGACCGATGGCCATGATCAGGTAACGCTGACCATTGATGCCGGTGAAACGCTGGGCATCGCTCAATGGACCGGAGTAGCGCTTATCCAACCGCAGCTTATCGATCTTGGCGAAGAGGCCTTTCCGCAGCCATTCACCAGCGGCATCGTTCAGCATTTCGATCTCGTTCGGGTCCTGGTTGCGGTCCAGGAAGAGTTCCTTCATCGCTTCCACGGTATCTCCATCGCGGTGGTGATCGAAACGCTGGAAGAAGCCCCGCACCACACCCAGGTGGCGCGGTACCAGATTGGTGAGCCGCAGCATGAACATCTCCGGCGAGGAGTTGTACTGGGCCAGGATCGCCAGCAAGGCATCACCATCGAATTTGCGCTTGGCGAAGAAGAGCCGCAACTCGTTCACCAGCTCCGTAGGTGGCAACAAGAGCGATCCGCCGAAGTAGCTCGCCTTGCCGTTGTTGAGTACGTGGTCGAAGCTGGTGGCATAGGGCCACGGCGTTAGCAATGCACGCTGGGCGGTAAGACCCAGGAAAGCATAGCCCAGTTCCTTCGCGTAGAGAAAGGCTTTCTGGTTCTCGGCAAGCCGTGCGTTTATCAGAAGCTTCTTCCGCTCGGGGATGAAGACACTACGGATGTGGATCAGCTCGGGGTATTCCTCCATCGACGACTCCTCAACGACGTATCCGAACTCCTTCACCAACAGGCTGTGCAACTGCGCGCTGCTTAGCGATTCATCCTCTTTCAGCTCGAACTGCTTGCGGAAGCGGCTCACCTCCTTTTCCAGATCCTCAAAGTGGTTCTCGTTGAGTTCCTGGTACGAGCGTAGCGCGGCGAAGTAGAAGTGCTCCTGCGTCATGTTGTACGTGGCAGCGATCCGCGCCAGCGTACTGATGAAGGCCGCGACCTTGGCCGGTGCATTGGCGATGATGTCCACCAGTTTGCCGCGATCGATACCGAACAGGTCCAATGGCACGTCCTGCAGGAAGCCGCTCTCAAGCAACTCGCCAACTGGAGCCAGGTGCTTGTCCAGCTTCAGCGAAACCAGCTTGTCGAAAGTGGTTCCCAAGGCCTTGGCGAGCGAGGCGATCTTCTCCGCCTTGGGGTACTTGCGGCCCTTCTCGATCTCGTTGAGGTAGGAGACCGAAAGGCCTGTGAGCTTGCCCAACTCGGCCAGCGACAGGTCCTTGGCCTGCCTTGCCCGCCGCAGCTTCAAGCCGAATATCAGCCGGATGTCATCCTCCTTGATCTCCATGGCCGAAAGGTACTCCAAACGCGGGTTTCGGACGTTTGACGAATATCCGTCATAGGCGTTTATTCGTCTTTAGCGAATATTCGCTTTCAAATGTGAATTGGATCTTTCTGCTTTGTACCGCCGCAAACGAGACCTACCCATGAGCACCACCTACACCCTCGAACAAGACATCCTGATCAAAGGCGAAGCCGTGCCTGGCTCTGAGACCATACTCTCCCCGGAAGCGATCGAGTTCATTACCACGCTTCACCGGAAATACAATGGTCGCAGGAACGAGCTGCTCGCTCTGCGCGCTGGACGCCAAGTGCGCATCGATGCAGGTGAGCTCCCCGACTTCCTGACAGCCACCGCCGAAGTGCGCTCGGGTGACTGGCGTGTCGCACCCGTGCCATCCGATCTTCAAGACCGTCGTGTGGAGATCACCGGGCCAGTGGACCGGAAGATGATCATCAATGCGCTGAACTCCGGCGCCAAGGTCTTCATGGCCGACTTCGAGGACAGCAACGCACCGAGCTGGACCAACAACCTGAGCGGACAGGTGAACCTGCGTGATGCTGTGCAGCGCACGATCGCTTTCACCGATCCCAACAGCGGCAAGTCGTACTCGCTCGGCGAGAAGCCTGCGGTGCTCTTTGTTCGCCCGCGCGGCTGGCACTTGGAGGAACGCGGAATGCTCGTGGACGGGGAGCCGATCAGCGGCAGCCTATTCGACTTCGGACTGTACTTCTTCCACAATGCCAAGACCCTGCTTGCCAATGGTGGCGGCCCCTATTTCTACCTGCCCAAGCTCGAGAGCCATTTGGAGGCCCGCTTGTGGAACGAGGTGTTCGTGTACGCTCAGGATGTGCTGGGCATTCCGCAGGGAAGCATCAAGGCCACGGTCCTGATCGAGACCATCCTGGCAGCATTCGAGATGGACGAGATCCTCTACGAATTGCGCGAACACAGCGCGGGGCTCAACTGCGGACGTTGGGACTACATCTTCTCCTTCATCAAACGCTTCAGTGCACACCCGCAGTTCCTCCTCCCCGACCGCGATCAGGTGACCATGGCCTCCCCTTTCATGGACGCCTATTCGCGCCTGCTGATCAAGACCTGCCACAAACGCGGGGCACACGCCATGGGCGGTATGGCGGCCTTCATCCCGATCAAGAACGACCCCGAAGCCAATGCCGCCGCAATCGCCAAGGTGCAGGCCGACAAGGAGCGCGAGGTGTGCAACGGGCATGACGGCACCTGGGTGGCGCACCCCGGCTTGGTGCAGGTGGCCATGGATGTTTTCAATGCCCACATGCCCGGTGCCAACCAACTCGAGGTGCTGCGCAGCGAGGATAAGATCGGTGCTGCTGAATTGCTGGCAGTGCCCGCAGGCAGCATCACGGAAGCAGGCCTGCGCAAGAACATCAACGTGGGCATCCAGTACATCGAAAGCTGGTTGAATGGCAACGGCGCAGCGGCCATCAACAACCTGATGGAGGATGCCGCCACGGCCGAGATCTCGCGCACGCAGGTGTGGCAGTGGATCAAGCACAAGGCCAGCACCAGCGATGGGCAGGCGATCACCCTGGAACGTGTACGCAGCTTGATCGAAGAGGAGATGGAGCAGATCGCGGCACAAGTGGGCCGGGAGCGCTACACCCTCGGGCGTTATGTGCTGGCCGCCGTGCTCTTCGAGCGCTTGGTCGCTGCCAACACCTTGGAGGAATTCCTCACGCTTCCCGCCTACGACTACATCTGATCGAACCCTTTTCGCAACAGTCTCCACACAACCTCAACTCGGCCAACCCTTCACACCAACACACCAATGAGCAAGCAATCCCGCATAGACCAGTTGAAAGCACAGTGGGCCACGGACACCCGTTGGTCCGGCATCGTTCGCCCATACACCGCCGAAGAGGTCATCAACCTCAGTGGTTCGGTGGTCGTGGACCACACCATCGCGCGCCTGGGTGCCGAGCGGCTTTGGCACAAGCTCACCACGCAGGACCGCGTTGCCGGATTGGGCGCGCTCACCGGCAACCAGGCCATCCAGGAAGTAGCGGCCGGTCTCGAAGCCATCTACCTCAGCGGATGGCAGGTGGCCGCCGATGCCAACACGGCCGGTGAGATGTACCCCGATCAGAGCCTCTATCCCGCGTTCAGCGTGCCCGAAGTGGTGCAGCGAATCAACAACGCCCTACTTCGTCGCGACCAGATCGAATACATGGAGGGCGAGAACGGAACCCATTGGCTGGTGCCCATCGTGGCCGATGCCGAAGCTGGTTTCGGTGGCAACCTGAACGCTTTCGAGTTGATGAAAGCGATGATCCGTGCCGGTGCTGCCGGTGTACACTTCGAGGACCAACTGAGCAGTGCGAAGAAGTGCGGACACCTGGGCGGCAAAGTGCTCGTACCCACGCAGGAGGCCATCGGCAAGCTGGTGGCAGCGCGCCTGGGTGCCGATGTGATGGGCGTGCCCACCCTGCTCGTGGCCCGCACCGATGCCGATGCGGCCAACCTGATCACCAGCGACATCGATGAGCGCGACCGCAAGTTCATCACCGGCCAGCGCACCGCCGAAGGCTTTTTCCACGTGAAGAACGGTATCGCACAAGGCATCGACCGCGCCCTCTCCTACGCGCCATGCGCCGACCTGATCTGGATGGAGACAAGCAACCCCGACCTCGGTTACGCCCGCGAATTCGCGCAGGCCGTACACGCCAAGTTCCCCGGCAAGATGCTCGCCTACAACTGCTCGCCCTCCTTCAACTGGGCCAAGCACCTTGGACCCAAGGACCTCGAAACCTTCGGGGCACAGCTGGCCGAAATGGGCTACCGCTTCCAGTTCATCACCCTTGCCGGATTCCATGCGCTCAACACCAGCATGTTCGAATTGGCGCTGGCCTACAAGGAGAAGAACATGCTCGGCTACAGCGCCCTGCAGGAGCGCGAGTTCGCCTTGCAGGACAAAGGCTTCAAGGCCGTGAAGCACCAGAGCTTCGTGGGTACCGGCTATTTCGATGCCGTGCAGAACACCGTGCAACAAGGCAGCAGCACCACCGCGATGGCGGAAAGCACGGAGACGGCGCAGTTCCACTAGAACCGGAACGTACGCTCCATTTGCGGATGGGGAGCAAGGACCTGACGAGTTGGTTGGACAGACCTCTCAGGACCTGCTCCCCTACTGCATTCGTAGCGATCCATGATCGGGTCGAAAGCGCGCTCTCTTCGCAAAACGACCCCGTAACATCACTGACGGCCTAGAACTGCGTGATACGGAGCACCGTCAAGAAACCGGCCGTTGACGGAGATCAATGATGGCCCGAAAGCGCGGAAGGTCGGGAATGCGTTCAGTGAACAGACGGCATGATCGATGATCGTTGTTCGTTGTTCGATCCTCCACCTTGTGGGCACACTACGCATGACCGCCACCTGTAGCGCACGACGAACAACGAACATCGAACAACGAATTCCGACCTTCAGGCATTCCATCGTCAATACCTTGCAGACCATGGCCCTGAAACGCATCCGCACCCAAGCCGAATACGACGCCAACTACGCCGAGAGCATCAAGGATCCCGTGGGGTTCTGGACCGCGCAGGCCGACACCTTTGATTGGCACCAGAAGTGGAACACCGCGCTGGAGTGGGATTTCGAGACGCCCAACGTGAAGTGGTTCGCGGGCGGCAAGCTGAACATCACGGAGAACTGCCTGGACCGCCATTTGAAGCAGCGGGGCAACAAGCTGGCGATCATCTGGGAGCCGAACGACCCGAAGGAACGCTTCGTGCGCCTGACCTACCGCGAGCTGCACGAGAAGGTGTGCCAGTACGCCAACGTGCTGAAGCGCAACGGTGCGAAGAAGGGCGACCGCATCTGCATCTACATGCCCATGGTGCCCGAGCTGGTGATCGCCACGCTGGCCTGCGCCCGCATCGGGGCCATCCACAGCGTGGTGTTCTGCGGCTTCAGCGCACAGAGCCTGAGCGACCGCATCCAGGATGCCCAGGCGAACATCGTGCTCACCAGCGATGGCCTGAACCGCGGCCACAAGCAGATCCCCGTGAAGCGCGTGGTGGACGAGGCGCTGGAGACCTGCCCGAGCGTGCAGAAGGTGATCGTGACCGAGCGCCTGGCCTGGGCCGTGAACATGTTGGACGGTCGCGATGTGTGGCTGCACGACGAATTGAAGCTAGTGGACAAGCACTGCCCCGCTGAGATCATGGACGCGGAGGACCCGCTCTTCATCCTCTACACCAGCGGCAGCACCGGCAAGCCCAAGGGCGTGGTACATACCTGCGGCGGCTACATGGTGTACACGGACTACACCTTCCGCAACGTGTTCCAGTACGAGGAGAGCGACATCTACTGGTGTACGGCCGATGTGGGCTGGATCACCGGTCACAGCTACATCATCTACGGTCCGCTGCTGGCGGGTGCCACCACGCTGGTGTTCGAGGGTGTGCCCACCTTCCCCGATCCGGGCCGCTTCTGGCAGGTGATCGACAAGCACGGCGTGAACATCTTCTACACCGCGCCCACGGCGATCCGCAGCTTGATGGCCGCCGGCCTGGACCACGTGCTGGCCTATTCACTCGATAGCCTGAAAGTCATCGGCAGCGTGGGTGAGCCCATCAACGAAGAGGCCTGGCACTGGTACAAGCAGCACATCGGCAAGGGCCAATGCCCGGTGGTGGACACCTGGTGGCAGACCGAGACCGGCGGCATCCTGATCAGCACCATGGCCGGTGTGAACGACGAGAAACCCGCGCACGCTGCCTGGCCCCTGCCCGGCGTGCAACCCGTGCTGCTGACGCCCGAGGGCACCGAGATCACCGAGAACGAGGTGGAGGGCCTGCTGTGCATGAAGTTCCCGTGGCCCGGCATCCTGCGCACCACCTGGGGCGACCACGAGCGCTGTCGCCAGACCTACTTCAGCAGCTACAAGGGCTACTACTTCACCGGCGACGGCGCCAAGCGCGATGCCGACGGCCGCTACCGCATCATCGGTCGCGTGGACGATGTGATCAACGTGAGCGGCCACCGCTTCGGCACGGCCGAGATCGAGAACGCCATCAACCAGGCCAAGGGCGTGGTGGAAAGCGCCGTGGTGGGCTACCCGCACGACATCAAGGGCCAGGGCATCTATGCGTACGTGGTCTGCGAGAAGCCCATCCCCGCCGACGATGCGCAAGCCATGGAGAACATGCGCGGCGAGATCCTGGAGGCCGTGGTGGCCGGCATCGGCCGCATCGCCAAACCGGACAAGATCCAGTTCGTGAGCGGACTGCCGAAGACGCGCAGCGGCAAGATCATGCGGCGCATCCTGCGGAAAGTGGCGGAGAATGAATTGGGGAGTTTGGGGGATACCTCTACCCTGCTGGATCCGGCGGTGGTGGAGGAGATCACGGCGGGGAGAGTGTGACAGGCGCATTACCTTTGTTAGCATGAAAGCCGCAAGCCCCATCAAAGGCGTGAAGCTCATCACGGACGAGACCGAGAACCGGCGTTACGTGCAGATCGATCTGGTCACGCTGGCCAATGAACCCGAGGCGGTCGAAGAGTACCTTGATGGCCTTGTAGCACTGGCACGGCGCAATGAACCGAGCATCCCGCATGAGGAAGTGGCGAAGGCCGTGCACAAGCGCGCCAAGCGCAAATGAGCTACACCATCGAGTGGCTCCGGAGCGCCCGGAAAGAGATCGACGCCATACCGGCACGAACTGCGGTCCGCATCGTTGAGGCGGTAGGACAATTGGCGGAGAACCCGCGACCCGCCGGGTGCAAGAAGTTGAAAGGACATGACGATCTCTGGCGCATCCGGATAGGGAGCTACCGGGTCATTTACTTCATCGGCGATGCGATCAGGCTGGTGCGGATCGAGAAGGTCTCGGATCGAAAGGATGCGTATCGATGAACAGCCGCATCGCCAAGCCGGACAAGATCCAGTTCGTGAGCGCCTGCATGCCGTAGGCATGGCCTGCCGAAGACACGCAGCGGGACCTTCGGCATGCGGCGCATCCTAAGGAAGGTGGCGGAGAACCTGCCTGCCGGCGAGGCAGGTGAGCTGGGTAGTTTGGGGGATACCTCTACGTTGTTGGACCCAGCGGTGGTGGAGGAGATCACGGCGGGGCGGGTATGAATGTTGGATGCTTAACAAGCCAACAACGTTGATACCCTGCGGCTTACTGTCTAAACGACCAGACTACTCTGCACAAGCTGTTCTGTAGAAATTAGGGAACCGAATCTGGCGGAGTAAAGCCCCCCCTCAATTTGAGGTGGTATGTACATATCGTACAGTGGCTGTATGGCGTCAGCATCGCCCCGCAGCACCTCCCTCACCCCCACCCCCTCCTTCACCTTCCGGAAGTGGGCACCA
>JBIIYD010000121.1:0-8741 GCA_044347005.1 Flavobacteriales bacterium
ATCCTGTGGTGTGGCCCAACCCCTTCTCTACGGATGCCACCGTACTGGTGGACGCAGCGACGTCTGGCACGCTCCTGGTCCTGATGCGCAATGCCTTGGGACAAACGCAGGGCAGCACCTCCTTCGCTGTCGAACAGGGTCGTTTCACGTTCCAACTGGGCGATCTGGCCCCGGTGGCCCAAGGGGTCTACTTCATAGAGCTTTCGCTGGGCGAGTACCGCTCAGTGATCCGCTTGGTCCGCCAATAGTGCTGTTCGGTCGCGGTTAGCTTTGCGCCCGCCCGGGACCGCTTCCCGACCAAACCCAGCGCTGTATGGCCACCACGCCTTTCCAGGATCCAAGCACCCGTACCGAACTTTCCGCCTTGGGCGAATTCGGCCTGATCGAACGTCTCGCTGCGCATGTGCAGTTGCAGCAACCTTCGTCCATCAAAGGCATCGGCGATGACGCGGCCGTAGTTGATCCGCAGGGACTCCATCAAGTGGTCACCACCGATATGCTGGTGGAAGGCGTCCACTTCGACCTGGCCTACATGCCGTTGAAACACCTGGGCTACAAGGCCGTGGTGGTGAACCTGAGCGATGTGTACGCCATGAACGCCGAACCCCGGCAGTTGACGGTGGCGCTGGCCCTGAGCAACCGTTTCCCCGTGGAGGCCGTGGACGAACTGTACGAAGGCATGCTGCTGGCCTGCGCCCACTACGGCGTGGACCTCGTGGGCGGCGATACGTGCAGCAGCACCAGCGGCCTCATCATCAGCATCACGGCCATCGGTGCGGCCAAGCAGGAGGACATCGTGTACCGCAACGGTGCCAGCGACAACGACCTGCTGGTGGTGAGCGGTGACCTCGGCGGAGCCTACATGGGCCTACAGATCCTGGAGCGGGAAAAGGCCGTTTTCAAGGAGACCGGTGCACAGCCCGACCTGGAGGGCCACGACTACATCATCGAGCGCCAGCTGAAACCCGAAGCACGGCGCGACATCGTGGCGCTGCTGAAGAAGATGGAGGTGAAACCCACGAGCATGATCGACATCAGCGATGGGCTGGCCAGCGAGGCCATGCACCTGGCGCGCGCATCGGGTTTGGGCGTGCGCCTCTACGACGAGAAGCTGCCGATCGATCCTTCCACTTACGGCACGGCACGCGACTTCGACCTGGACCCCACCACCTGCGTGCTCAACGGCGGCGAGGACTACGAACTGCTCTTCACCATTGCCCAGGGCGACTACGAAAAAGTGAAAGGCAACCCGAGCCTGACCGTGATCGGCCACATGACCGATGCCGCGAGCGGCTATGCCCTGGTGGACAAACAGGGCGGGCTGCACGAGCTGAAGGCCCAAGGCTGGGACGCCTTCCTGAAGCGGGGCTGAAGGCCCTACGCCATCGTTATGCCGCCCGACCGGGCAGCAAGGCACGCTCCCGCACGAACACGTCCATGGGCTTGCCGCTGAGCTTGGAGGCCACCCAGGCCGGTGCATCGAAATGCTCGAACACCGTGCGCTCCAAGGGGTCGTCCAACAACGGCATCAGGGCCACCTGAAAGGCTTCGAAGGCCGCGCGCTGTGACTCTTGGTCCTTGGCGCGTAGCGATGCGCGCAACAAGCTCATGAAGACCGGCTCGAAACGGTGCATGCGGCCCCTGTTCTGGAGGAAGCGTTCGGTGTTGCGCAAGGCATAAGGCAGCAGGTCCTTTTTGCCCACGTCCAGCAACAAGGCCAGGTAGAGCGTTCTCCCTGCCACGGCCAGGTCGCTGCTGTCCTCGGTGCGTAGGCCATCGAGCAGGCGGTTGGTCCAGCGCAGGGCTACTTCATTGTGGCCCGCCAGGAAGTGGACGTTGGCCAGCTGGTACAGGAACCCCGAACTGCGCATCGGACCCAGCCTATCGCCGTAGCGGGCCAGGCCGCGCTCCACGGCGGGGCACAGGGCAAGCGCCAGGTCGCAGCGGCCCATGCGCACGTGCATGTCCAGCTCCAGGCTGTAGCTGGTGCTGAACAGCTTGATGTCCAGGTCCTCGTTCTCGGCCATCCGCCACACAGAAGGGGCATTGCGGAAGGCTTTCAAGTGCTCCAAGGCATCGGCATAGCGGCCCAGGGCGGCACACACGAACGCGATGTTGCTGAGCACGGAAAGCACGAGGCTGGGCTCTTGTTGGAAGCGGTCGCGTTCGAGCGCAAGGGCACGTAGGTTGGTTTCCAGGTGGGCGTGGCAGGTCTGCAGGTCGCCGGTGGCGAAGGCGGCCGCGCTGTGCAAGTGGTGGAACAGGAAACGGGCCTTGGCCGTGCGGGCCTGTGCGCCGCCCGCCAGGCGCTTGTCGGCCAGGACCTCCTGCACCGCATCACGCATGTGTTCGTCGCGGGCCTGCCCCTTGCGGTACAGCAACAGGAACAGGCGGCTCTTCAGGTCCCACAGGCCTTCGAGCTCCTCCTGCTCGTTGCGCAGGGCCTCCCGTTCCAGGGCGAAGGCTTCAAGCACCTGTTGGTCCACATGGGCATAATTGTCGCGCTCGGCAAGGCGCTGCTCCCACTCCTGAATGGCGAAGAGCACGGGCTGCCGGTCGTGCTGGCGGGCCGGTTTGCGCAGGCCATGGAGCAGCTTGGCCGCATCGTCGTACAATGCCCTGTCGTACAGGATCTTCACCTGGTGCAGGCCGCGGTACAAGCGGGCATCGAGCGAGGCTTCGGCATGGAAGGCGTCCAGGCTGCGCAGGATGGACTCGTACAACCTGCGTTTGGTGATCGCGAAATGGTGGGTGAACGCTTCGTCGTGGAACCGTTCCAGGAGCGTGGCCTCGTCGTACTCTTCCATGGCGCCTATCGCATCGAACAGGCGCTGGTGGTTGCTCTGCGCACCCTGGGCATAACGATCGGTGTAGAGCTTGAAGTAGCGCTTTTCGGCACGGCTCATGGATCGGATGAGCCGGTGCACATGGTCGTGGGCCTTGTTGGACATGTGCTTGGCGCCACAAGTGTTTTCGCTCGGCGGGTTGCGGCGTAGGGAAAATAGGACCGAACGGTCCATCCCATAAAGCGGCCCGCGAGGAACGGTATGCGCCATAGGGACATCGGTGCCGACACACCGGGACATGAAAACGCCCGGCTATACCGGGCGCTCATGGAAGAAGGAGAACCAAGGGGGTCAGTTCGGCTTCTTTTTGCGGTTGCGTTCGCTGCCGGAGAGGTCGTCGCCATCGTCGCTGATGGTGTTGCCGTCCGGGTCGTTCTCGTTCGTGTTCTCCGAAGCCTCGACAGGGTCGGTGGCTTCGCCTTCATCGTTCGAAGCGGCCTTGGCCTCGTTGGTGGTGTGGTCGCAGGGCTCCACCAATTCCTCCTTGCTGCACGAAGCCAGCAAGGACACCACGACCAGCAGGCCGAGGAGCGAAAGGAAACGTTGTGGTACGGTGCGCATGGATGTCCAAAGGTAATGCGCCCTCCGGCCTATTGCAAGCCCTTTCCGGGATCTTTTGCCTCCGTTCCTGCGGGCAATTCGACCACTACTCGTGTGCCCTGCACCAAGCCCTGCGGTCCAGGCGGCCGTTCCTCGGGCCCGCTTATCCGGATATCGGTCAGGTCCAACCTGCGTAACACATCGGCCCGGCCCTTCGTGATCTCGATGCCGCGCGAGATGTGGTCCGCCTCGCCATGCTGCTTTTCGCGCATGCTGCGCTCCAGCCCGATGCCATCGTCCTCGATGCGCACCGCCACCCGATCGGCGCCCTTGCGCTCCACGGTGATATCCACCCGACCCGGCCGGTCCATGGGCAGTATGCCATGCCAGATGCTGTTCTCCACGTAGGGCTGCAGCATCATGGCCGGCAGGCGTACCTGTGCGGTGTCCACATCGGGCGCCACGGTAATGGCGTATGCGAAGCGGTCCTTGAAGCGCATGTGTTCGAGGGTGAGATAGAGCTGCAGCCGTTCCAGCTCCTCGGCCAGGGTGGTGGTATCGTTCTGGCTCGCGTCCAGGTTCTTCCGGATCAGCTTGGCGAAGCTGGACAGGTAACGGCTGGCGGTGGTGCGGTCCTGCTTATTGATGTGGTACTGGATGCTGTTGAGCGCGTTGAACACGAAGTGCCGGTTCATGTTGGCGTTGAGGGCCTGCTGTTCCAGCTGCAACATGCGCGAGCGCAGCATCAGTTGTCGGGTATGCTCCCGACGCGCACGGCGCACGGCACGGTAGCGTTGGATGCCGAAGAGCACCCCGGCCGCTCCGGTGCCGCACAGGGCGAAGAACCACCAACGCAGCCAGAAGGGCGGCTCGATGCGGAAGGAGAACGATGCCGGAAGGCTCCACGGACCATCGCCCACGGCGGCCACCACTTCGAAGGTGTAGTCCCCGTTGGGCAGGTTGCCATAGCTGGCGAAGCGCGCATCGGTCGGTGGCAACCAGTCCTGGTCCAGGCCCAGCAGCCGATAGCGGTACAACACACGTTCGGGCGCCGTTAGGCTGATGCCGGTATAGTCGAAGGTGAGGTAGTTGCGCCGGTAGGCCAGTGCGAGGCCGATGGGCAGGCCGGCCTCGGAAAGGCTGTCGCTGCGATCCGACCAATCGGTGGCCTGCAGGTAGGAGCGCAGGCCGGTGATGTGTACCACGGGAGCGTCCGGCAACCTGCCTTGTTTGAAGCGCTCGGTGTCGTGGAAGACCAGGCCGCCGGTGCTGCCCAGGAACAGGCGTCCGCGCTTGTCGCAATGCACGGCGTTCTGGTTGAATTCCAAGGTGCGGAGCCCTTCGTTGGTGGTGAAGTGCTCGTGGGCGGCGGGGTCGACCAGCAGGCTGTCCGGGTGGAAAAGGAAGAGGCCGTTGTTGGTCCCCGCCCAGATCCTGCCCGATCCGTCCTCGGCCAACAGGTCCACGTAGTTGGATCCGAAATCAGGGGCCAGGCGAAAGGTGCGCCAGCCCTCGGCCGTGCTGCACGAAAGCCCGTTGGTGGAACCGGCCCAGTACCTGCCCTTGCGGTCCCTGACCAGGCACAGGATGTTGTTGTCGCTCAAGCCATCGGCGGTGGTGTAGGTCCTGAAGCGCTTTCCGTCGAAGTGGCTCACGCCCTGCTCGCTGGCCATCCACAAATGGCCCGAAGCATCGCCCACGATGGCGCGCACGGATCGTCCCGGGCCATCGCTACCGGCCGTGTGGTGCACCACCGCGCCGCTGCGATCGATTTGCGTTAGTCCTTCGCGCGATCCGGCCCAGATGCCGCCCTGGGCATCCTCGTGCAGGGAGAGCACCCGTTTCCCGGGCAGCGCCGCCTCGCCTTCAAGGGGCTTCACCACACCGCGTTCCAAGCGCGTCAGGCCATCATTGGTGCCGAACCAAAGCACCCCCTGCCTGTCGCACAACCCGGTCCATACCGTGTTGCTGGGGAGGCCATCGAGCGTGTTGATCATGGCCATGCCGTCCATGCGGCAAACCCCGTTGTCGTAGGTGCCCAGCCAGAGGTCGCCCTGGGCATCGGGGGTGATGTTCATGACCAGGTCGCTGCACAGGCCATCGCGCACGGTGTAGGTCACGAAGCGGTCGCCGGCATACTTCAGCGCCCCGGCCCCATCGGTGCCGAACCAGAGATTCCCTTCGCGGTCCTGGTAGGCGCACCAGATGTTGTCATTGGGCATGCCCTGGTGTATGGTGAACACGCGCATGCGGCCCTTTTCCAGTACGTTCAACCCGAAACGGGTGCCCACCCACAAGCGATCGCGGTCGTCCACCAACAGGCACCGCACGTAGTCCAGCAGCAGGCCGTTGGTTTCATCGTACGTGGTGGTGCGGCCATCGGCGGCGATGTGGAACAGGCCATCGGCGAAGGTGCCCACCCACCAACTGCCGTCTCTGCCTTCGGCCAATGCGCTGATGGCCTTCGGCTCTACGCCCCCGACCTGCACGGCGGTGCAACGCCCTTTGTCCCAGAGCAACAGACCGTTGCGCAAGCCCACCAGAAGGCGGCCATCGGAAAGGGCAAGCAGGCTGCGCACACTGTTCGCGGTGTCCTGCGGATACCCCTCCAAGGGACGCATTCCCTTTTCGTCACGCACCAGCAACCCATCGCCATCGGTGCCTACGTAGATGCGTCCCTGTCCATCGCTGGCCAATCCGAGGATGCGCGCTCCGGTGGTGCCGGCCGGCATGGCCTCACGCACGAAACGAAGTCCGTCCCGTTGCACCAGCGTGGACCCGGACCCCAGCCACAGGCGACCTCGGGCATCCACCACCATGGCACTCACATGCGCATCGGGTAGCCCTTCCTGCAGGGCATGGTTCTCGAATCCATGGCCATCGTACCGGCTTGCACCACCGAGCGTGCCGAACCAGAGGTAGCCCTGTGCATCCTGCGTCATGCAACGCACCTGGCTTTGGGCCAGCCCATCCTGCGGGGTGAGCTGGTGGAAGGCGTGCTGCTGCCCCGTTGCAAAGCATGCCGTGGCCACCGCAGCGACCAAGACCGCCACGCGAAGGGGCCGGGCAACGGAACGCATCAGAAGGTGTTGATGAGCCCCAGAAAATCCGGTAATCGGCGCCGCGAAACAGGGATCATGGCGCCATTGTCCAGCACGGCCATGTTCCCCTCCGTCCGGTTGAAGCTGGACAGGTGGGCCAGGTTGATGATGTACGACTTGTGCACGCGGAAGAAGGTCTTCGGATCGAGGTTGTTCTCGAACACACGGATGTGTTTGCTGCTCACCGAACGTTTCCCATCCTTCATGTGGATGGTGGTGTAGCTGTCGTTGGCCTCCAGGTACAGGATGTCCTCGTGCTTCAGCAGCACCAGCCCTTCGCGACCGGGAATGGCCAGTCGCGAGCTGAGGGGCGAAGCGGGATCCTTGAGCAAGGCCGCAATGGCCGAGGGCTGGGCCGTACCCAATTCGCCCGTCAGTCGCTGGAGCTTGCTCACGGCACGCTTCAGGTCGTCCACGTCGATGGGTTTTTCCAGATAGTCCAAGGCGTTCTGCTTGAAGGCCTTCAAGGCATACTCGTCGTACGCCGTGGTGAACACCACCGGCAGGTCCAGCTCGGCGATCGAAGCCAGCAGTTGGAACCCATCCTCACCGGGCATCTTGATGTCCAGGAACAGGGCATTGGGTTGTAGGGAATGGATCAGCTCGCGGCCTTCGGGGGCGCTGGCCGCCTGACCCACGATCTCCACTTCCGGGCAATGCTCTTCGAGCATGATGCGCAGGTTGTCCCGGGCATCGGCTTCATCGTCCACGATCAGTGCGCGCAGTGCCATTGTTCTGGTGTTTGCGGAAAAGATAGGCCACCTTCCCGAAGCGTGGCACAAGGGCAGGCGAACGGTGGTCCCGATCGGACCATCGGCCGCCCTGCCTGTAACGTTGTTAACGGCTGGTCAAGTGTGACCGGCTGCACGCCCCACCGCTCGCTCGACGACCCCGTCCGTTGCTCGTTCACCGCTTTTGCCGGGTCGCATGCCGCAGTAGTTTTCACTTCGGATCCACGAACACCCCTCGAAACAATGACAAAGTTCCCCGATCCCCCGAATGGCCTTTGGATCTTCATCGATCAAGGCAGTTAAGCGTTCTGGAGTGCGTTCTTGGTTTGGTGGTGGGGGCCCGGTCCGCCGTTCAAGGTGGGCCGGGCTTCGCCGTTCCAGGGAACCTTGGTGCGAGCAGTGCGTAGAAGCCCGCAAGCTCATGAACCATGTCCCACAAAGCTGACTCCATCCGCGTGCGCATCGACCAGATCGAGCGCCTGCTCATGTTCGACTACGAACCGGGCACCCAGGACGCTCTTTTCGACATTTGTGACCAACACGGTCACATCGTGAAAACGGGCGAAGTAAGTGGCCCTGAAACACGCGTGCGCATCACCGACCTCCATGGGGAGGAGTATTACCTGATGGTGCTCGACGGGGAGATTTCGACGGTAAAACCGTTCCAACTCCGCCGGGTAGCTTGACAACTTCCACCCCCATCATTCCCGTTTACCGCGGGCTTACCGTAGCCGGCAATGTGCTCGACCGCGATGAATACGGGGAGGTGTACCATACCTGTGTGGTGGATACCACCTTGCCGGAGAAGGTCGAGGTCGTGTACCTCCTGAAGTGACCGGCACGAACAGCATGAAGAAGGCCCCTCGAGCGATCGAGGGGCCTTCTTCATTCCATAACAAGCGCCTTATGCGTTGGCCACCTTGCGGGGCTGCGGAATCAGGAACCACACCGCGCAGATCGTAAGCCCGAGCAGCAGGAGCATGTTTGCACCGGGCCAATGCATGATCTTGAACGAGCCGCCTGTGATGACCGCTATCAAAGACCCGATGAGCATGGCCGGGTAATGCAGTTGAACGGTCAAGGGACCCGGCCTGCGGAACAGCAACAGTGCGAGCATCACGATGGTGAGCACCCCGCTGGTGAGCAGGATGTAGCTCGCCCCTGGCCAGTGCAGGGTCTTGAAGAGGAGGCCGAGGATGAAGCCGGCAAAACCGATGGAGCGGATGTACATGGTGATCGTGTTTGACGGATGAATGCGAAGACCCCGTTTCCGTAACGCAACACTTCCATGTTCACGGAAGAAGCAAAGGAACAACGGGTTTCCCGCTTCTAACCCTAGTGTCGCAACCCGTAAGTTCCTTAACCATCTCCGCCCCTCTTTCACCTTCCTGCCGCGTTGGAACATTTCGTCGTAGCGCCCGCTACGCCGTGCATGTTCCGCCTTGCATGAAGGCGAAATAGTGGCAGACCTTCAGTTAACCAACTTACGGGTTGCGACACTAGACAGCTCCCTGTCCTCTCCG
>JBIIYD010000340.1:0-2510 GCA_044347005.1 Flavobacteriales bacterium
CGTGGGTTCAGGAGGTAATTCCACTGACCGGGAACAAGCACCGAAGGAACCCGCAGCATAGCCGCATTGGAGGCGATGAACGCGGCACCATAAGCCTGCGACCCGGTCGAGTAAGGCGGCCCGGGGCGATCCCACCCGATCGGCAAAGCATGCCCGCGTGGTCGTAGGATACCTTTGCGGCCGCTCATCTCGTAGGTCACCAACACGGTATCATCCGGCAGCACATCGCGCTCACCAAAATGTGCCAGGACCTCCAAAACTGCCAGTGACGGGTTCGATGCGGTGTAGATCATTGGAACCCGGGGTGGGTTCCAACGCGCGCCCCTGATCGAGGCACCAAACCCATCCAAGCGTTCTGCATAAGGCGCACCGCCCAAGCGATACAGCTTCATGCGAAGACCCCGTGGGCGATGGTCTCCATCTCATCCGCGACCAATCGGATACCGGTGAAGGTGGTCATCAACTCCTTCGGGCGCTTGTGGCCCAATGCGGGGATCCTCAACTCCAGCCAACGTTGGAATTTCTCCTCGTTGCCGAAGACCTCGACACCGCGCGCCATGGTCTGCTCGTACAACAGCACCAGCTCGGATTGCGCAGGAACCAGGGCCTTGCTGGAGCGCATCAATGCGCGCAACCCGGCTACCGATGTTTGCAGGAGGCTGGCATACGCCACTTCTGCGAACGGGTTCTCCTGCACCCTACGTTTCAGGGCCGGCATGGACATGGGCTTGCGTGCCTGCTCCAACAAGTCCTCCTCACTGAGGCGCTTGAACCGCCACGTGCGCACGGCCTTTCCCCCGTAGGTGGCCACAGGCTCTGCCGCGATGCTGGGTGTGGATGGCTTCCGCTTGCTCATGGTCTTCCAAAAGTACGAACCAGTCCTTCTGTGCCGGTTTCGGCAGGTGGGTTTTACCAAATCATTCCAACTGTCGACCCCACTTCGACTCCTCAGCCGCTGAGCGTCTTGCGAAGTACTCCTTCGGTATTGCTCAGTATGGGTCGAGGCTACAGGTGCCCTGTAGCGGTGTTGTGCATCAGGGCGAACTTGTTCCTTGTCCTATTGCCGCGTCATTCGGACCTCCACCGTACCTTCAACTGCCGGACCGCGGCACACCCCGCCCCCATGTGCTACCAGACCCAGCTCGTAGTGGAACACGAGCGCAGCCACGCCTATTGGAACAAACGCATTTGGGACCAGCTGAAGCAGCGCCCCGCGATCCACCACGCCAGCGTGTTCGCGCGGCTGCCGTGGCCGGTGGTCACCGTGCAGGAGCCCGAGCTGGTGCAGGACAAGCAGTGCGGCCTGGTGCCCGCCTACGCCACCGACGCCGCCGATTTCCTCAAGCACTACCCCACCTACAACGCCAAGAGCGAGGAGGTCTACACCAAGCGCACCTTCCGCAAGGCCGCCACCGAGGGGCGGCGCTGCCTGGTGGCAGTTACCGGCTTCTTCGAGTGGATGCACGTGGGCAAGGACAAGGTGCCCTACTTCATCCACAAGCGCGGCGGCGGGCTCTTTATGTTCGGCGGGCTGTACGCGGGCGATACCTACACCATCCTCACCACCCGGGCCAACGAGCGCATGGCGCGCATCCACAACACCAAGCAGCGCATGCCCGTGATCATCCCCGAGGCCTTCGAGCGCGACTGGCTGAACCCCGCGCTCGCCCAGGACGATGTGCTGGCCCTGTGCGCCCCCGTGCCCGAGGACTACCTGGAGGACTGGACCGTGAGCAAGCTGATCACCACCCGGGGTGCGGATACCAACGTGCCCGCCGTGTGGCAGCCCTTCACCTACGCCACACCGGGTCCAGCGCCTGGTCCAGCGCCATCGCTTTTTCCTGACTGAGCCAGTACCCTTCCTCCTTGCCGCCCGGCACCAGAACGAGGTACCACACCGTGCCGCCGCGGAAATCCCACTGCCGCTTGTACACCGTCATCGACCGGCCGTTGGCCAGGGCCACGTGATCGCCCACGGAGTACTGGGCATAGGGCGGCAAGTGCGCCAGCAGCTCGGCGTGCGGCACGTTGTGCGCCACGTTGCGCCCGCTGTCCGGGTCCTGCAGGGTGTAGGTGTACACCCCGTCCTCCGGCTGGGCCCAAAAGCGGATGCGCAGCACCCGCCCCCGGTAAGGCACCAGCCCCTCCGCCGGCAAATGCCGCTCCGCGCCGCCGGGGCGCGTGCGGCGCACTACAGGGGGTGTGTTCGATCGACGCATTCTTCGTCAGCTTGGTGGCGCAGAAGATAGCACAGCTCCTTCGCATTTCCCGAATGGTGCGCGGGATCGGGATCCCTTCTCGGACCACCGTTCACATTTCACACTTCACATTTCACATTTCACATTTCACACCGCACACTTCACCCCTCACACCTCATTGAAGGGTGAGGTGTGCCCCGATATGCATCGGGTGCGGAGTTGTGATGTGTGAGGTCAGGTCCGCCAACCCAGCAGCTGCACCAGGGCCGCCACATGCGCGAAGAGCACCGCCGGCACCAGCACAGCGGGCAG
>JBIIYD010000341.1:0-2502 GCA_044347005.1 Flavobacteriales bacterium
CAGTAATTTCTCCGCGGCCGGGTTGGCATATACCACACGGGCTTCACACACCAGGACTATCCCATCGCGGATATGCTCCACCAGGTTCCGGTAACTGTGCAGCAGGAATCGCTGGTCCAGTTCGGCTTGGCGGAACAGCGTAAAGTCGATAAGCGTGCCTTGGATGGTGGTCGATCGCCCCGGAGAGCGGTCCAGGTAGACATTCTCGAGCACATCCAAGGAACGGCCGTTCTTGTGCTTCAACCTGATCTCGTAGTTGATCAACCTACCCTCCACCTCCAGGTCCTTGAGGATACGTGCTCGTTCGGCTTCGGAGCCATAGAGGTCCAACACCTTTTGGCGCATGAGGTCTTCGGCATCGCTGTAGCCCAGAACATGTGCCAATGCGTCATTGCATTCAAGTATCCGACCATCCAGGGTGGTGCGATACATGCCCGCAAGACTGCGCGCCACCACGTTGCGATAGCGGTGCTCAAGCTCTAAATACGCTTGGGGCAATTCGGTTCCTGTAGGAAGATCTTCCATG
Organism: Flavobacteriales bacterium; assembly: GCA_044347005.1. GTDB lineage: Bacteria > Bacteroidota > Bacteroidia > Flavobacteriales_F > PHOS-HE28 > PHOS-HE28. The sequence goes on from JBIIYD010000341.1 coordinate 527, forward strand.
GACTATGCCCCATGCAAGGCAGGCACAAACTTACTCAACACTACTGCTGGACCGTGGTTTATACCCAGGGCAAAGGATCAGGGGGTGATCGGTTGTGGAGTGGGCAGTCGTTCGCCGTCCAAACGCATTTCCTGCCCATCCTTGTAGCGAATGGTCAATACCGACCGACCCTCTTCATCGTAGTACACGAAATCACCCTGTTCCAACCCCATTACGTAGCGCCCTTCCAGCTTGTTCTGGCCGTTGGGCCACCACCACCGATGCTTCCCGTTGGGTTCGCCATTGACGTAATCGCCTATGAAATTGCGCTTCCCGTTTTCATACGTGTATACCCAGGTTCCATCACGCAGGCCATCCTTGTAGGATCCCTCCTCACGGTGATCGCCCAGGGCATAGGTCCATTTGCCTTCCTTGCGTCCGTCGATGTACTCGCCTTGGGTGATGACAGTTCCATCTTCGGCATATTCGACACTGGAACCGTCCTCCTTACCTCGGCGGTAGGTCTCCTCCCGAAGCAATTGTCCGTTCTCGAAGTACCACTGCCAACGTCCGTTGGGCGTACCAGCCGTGTATTTGCCTTTCTGTTCCACTTTGCCACCGCGGTGATAGAAGGTCCAATCGCCTTCCCGTTTACCGGCCACGTAAGTACCCTCGGCACGTTTTTCCCCGGTCGGGAAGTATTCGGTCCAAGGTCCCTCCAAGGCACCAACATCATTCACCAAGCCATCGCTCAGCAACTGGTCGGCCATGAAGATCTTGGCGCCGATCAGTTCGCCCGACGGTGCGAATTCCTTGAAAAGTCCTTCGCGTTTGCCGCTTTTCGAATAGCTGCCGATACTGGCCACGCGACCACCAGCATGAAAGGTCCTTTTGATCTCCACGGTCAGCTTCTCCTGTGCCTCCGCGTCGACGACACCCGCATTGAAGCGGATCAATTCCTTGAGGTTGCCTTGGGCGTCGTACTCTTTGTACACACCTTGCCGCATATCGTCCACGTAGGTCACTTCGCTCTTGACCTTGCCGTTGGGATGGAATTCCTTCCAAGGACCCTGCCGCTGGCCCATACGATCGAAACGGTTGATATCCTCGCGATCGCGCAACATACCAGCGCCATAATGCAGAATGGCGATGATGCGGCCGTCTTCCGAATACTCCAGGCCCCTGCCCTCTTCCTTGCCGTTCTTGAAGGGTATTTCCTTATGGACCTGTCCGTTCGGATGGTAGTAGCGTGCCTTTCCTTCGCGCTGGTCGGCCACGAACACCTCCACGCTCAGCAACGACCCATCATCGGCAAATCGCCTTGCTTCCCCTTCTTTTTTTCCTTCGCGATAGTTGGTTCGGCTTTGAAGCTTGCCTTCTGCCGTGTAGAAACTCCAGACGCTGTCCAGTTCGAATCCACGGCGGTTACCCTCGCTCCTGAGCACACCGGTGTCGTAATAGGTCCGCCACCAGCCTTCCGGCCTACCCTCCACCAACATTCCTTCGCTACTGACCTTTCCATTGGGGTGAAGGTAGCGCGTAAGACTGTCGGTGGCCTGACCATTCACCTGGGTGAACAGAAGCACCAACATCATGATCATCAACACTCTTATTTGCATTTGAAGAGTTTCTATAAAAAGGTGTTGGTATAGTATGGGCTGTTCATTGTGTTGGTGATATTCAAGGCTGGCTGTTGCGTGTATGGGATATCAAAAGTAGCGCACACCCAATGAACGATCCGGACAGGAAGCATAGCTTGGAATGACCACTGTATCAGGCAAAAGTGCCGTGGTTATGAACGATCGTTGACAAGCCAGTGGTATGCTCTGCTTGTAGAGAACGAGTACCTCCGATCGGACCAATGATCGTTGGTTGCTCGTGTGGATAGGATCCATAAGTGGACTTGTTCCATGGGCGGATCCTGTTAAGGGACCAGCTGCATTGTTCATAGCGAAAACGTTATAATCGATTATCAACCGGATAACACCCGATCCAAC
>JBIIYD010000122.1:0-8687 GCA_044347005.1 Flavobacteriales bacterium
GGAGGGTTGAAGATCAGGTTGATGAAGTTGCTTCCGCCGGTGGGGTTCAGCATGTTGGCGGCAACGATCTTCTCGTCGGTGGTAGCGAGCACATCGTCCAGGTTGTCGGCACGCAGTTCTCCAACGACGAGCGATCCGATCTCCGAACCTGTACCGAGGGCCACACTGATGCTGGTGAGTTCCACGGGGTTCAACACATAGAACGCGTTGGCCATGATCAGGGTGCTGGTACCAGCCGCCTGTGTGCTGGCCACCGTGCCGTTGTCGCGAGCGTAGGTGTATTGCGCCACACGGAAAGAACCCGTGCTGCTGTTGTCGGTCGGGGTCTGGTCGGTTTGACCCGAGCTTACGGTATAGGTCACGTTGTACTGACCGGCATCCGCAGGAGGTGTGAAGGAGGGGTTGACGAAGACACGGGTGGTCTCACCGGGAGCCAGTGCTGGTTGTGCCTGGTCCTGGTCGAGTACCACGGCACCACCTTGGCGCTCCACCTTGAAATTGGCCACCACGTCGTCCTGGGGGTCCGATCCGTTGTTCAACACGGAAAGGTTCAGGCCCAACGGACGAAGCTGGCTGTAGGGGTAGATCGAGTAACGCAACGAGTCGTAGGAAGTGGCCGAAGCAGCATCCCACGCCGTGGTGGCGGCACCGGACATGCGCAGGTCGTACTGGTAAAGTTCCACGATCTTGACATCATCGATCTGCCAGTGGTAGTGGGAAGTGCCGGCATTGCTGTCGTGGTGGAAACGGAACTTCACGTTGCTTGGATCGGCACTGATCGCGTTCGTAATGTTGAACTTCAGGGTCTGTGTGCCGGGGTCGGCGTTACCCACGATGGCAGCACCTGCAGAACTCACAGCCGTGCTGTAGGTCGTGGTCCAAGTGGTTCCTCCGTCGGTGCTGATGTCAAGGAAGTTGGGAGCCGTGCCGCAGCAGTAGCGTAGGCGCTGCTGGAACTGGATCTCTACGAACGGGGTCGCGCTCAGGTCGATCACGGGTGATTCGAGCGAACCGTCCCAGCTTACGAATTCAGCGGCAGGCAGCGCGGTAGGGGTGTTGCCGGCCCATGTGCAGTTGGCAGAATCACCGTTGAAGAGCATGTAGCCGTTGGCCACCGAAGTGGAGGTGATCCGTTGCGCTGTTGTCGTATACGCTCCCAGGGGTCCGGTGGTCTTGCGGCGCCAAATGGCACCCCCGGGTCCCGAGGTGGTCCATGGTCCAACTCCATTGTTGCCAGCGAGCCCGTTGGCAAAATCTTCGGACCAAACGATATCACCGCCAGCGCGTTGATCGTCGTTTTCAGCAGGAAGGAGGGTGGGTTGGAGGTCCTGCTGGGATGCAGGAGCCAGTTGGTACATGGCCGGGCGCGGGTTGGCCCATTGGGCCGAACTCGTTCCAGCGATCACGATGGTGGAGAGCAGTGCGTAGCGAAGTGTCTTCATGATATCGGGTTCTGATCAGGTCCGAAGGTATGAAACGGTCACGTTCCCAACGGTGCGACCTGGGGCAGGAAGTTCATTCACGCCACGGATCATTTCTGGACCGGTGGCCAAAGACCGGGGAACGGCCTTTGGGAAGTGCTACTGCGCGATCACAAAACGGGTGCTCGAGCGTTGGTCGCCCGAGGTCAGTTCGGCCACATAGGCCCCGTTGGCCAACCCGGAAACATCGAGGGCGATGCGGTGGGTACCTGCGGGTCTGGTGCCGAGGTCCTGCACAAATACCGCACGACCGGCGGAGTCCAGCAGGCGCAACCTCGCTCGGGAGGGGGTGTTGCTTTCAAAGACCACCGTCCCCGTGCCGCTCAAGGGCGAAGGGAAAACGAGCACTCCGCCTGGACCGTCACCGGCAACTTCGTCCAAACCAACGCCATAGTCGTTCAAATGCAGGCGAACCATGGGCGTGCTGCGGATGTACTCCACGTCGAAATTCACGCCTTGCATGAGAAGGGCGGCACCGATCGGCGAATTGCCGCTCGTAGCAACGTAGACCCCTTGTCCGCCGTCGAGCAATTGGAGACCTACGAAATAGTCGCCCGAAACCAATGGGTCGCTCCCTGTCAACGGGAGGTACAATGGCTCGCCGTTCCACGCTCGGTCGATGTCCTCCTGGGTTATGGTATGGCGTGTCGAAGTGTCCACGAAGGCAAGGACATCATCCATAAGGATGGCACGCACATCGGCTCCTATGGCGCTGCTGCTGGTGATGAAGGTGCTGATACCGCGTGCGACGCTGCCCGGTTGCACGAGCTCCATCCGGTTCGCGATGATGAAGGCTTCGTCCGACCCTTCCGATCCTTCGAGTTGGCCGAGATCCCGGGCCATTGCGCCATATCCCTCGTCCCATCCCGCACTGGTGTACCGTCGTTGTGCGTTTCCCGTGTTGTTGCCCAGGTCGCCGTCAGAGGCCAAAGAGCTCGCATTGGCGGTCACGGTCAATTGGCCGGCAACCGCAGGAACCCAGTCCGAACTAATGACCACCAATTGGCGCTCGCCTGGCAACAGGCTGTTCTGGAGCAGTGTGTCCAAGGTGGTTTGCACCACGCCGTCCAAGGCCACGTTCGCTGTGATGGAGACCCCGTCCAGCACGCTTGTGCCCCGGTTCATCAGTTCAACCGTGACGGTGAGCGGGCTTGCCTGCTCCACTGGGAGCATGCTGTACTGCAAGCTCTGGTCGCCGGAGAGAAAGGCGGATGCCGTCGGATCATGCGCGTACACATGCTCCATCGAAAGATCGACCGCTACCCGTTCGCGCAATACGATATCGTCCACAGCGAAGCCACTGGCCCAGGTGTTGCCATCGCTCCATCGGAAGCGAACACGGACACCGCTCGATCCGTCGAAGGCCGACAGGTTCACCATCAGTGTCTGCCATTCATCGGCCAAAACGGGTATGGTGGCCAGCATGATCCAGGGGCCTCCATTGTCGCTCACCTCCACAAAAGCTTCGCCACCGCTGAGGGTGCGCTCATGGAACACGCGGCACTCCAAGGCCACACTGCTGCGGCCCACGAAGCTCGGTGCGTTCAAGGTCAAGGACACGTTGTCCATGGCGCAATTGCATGGGGGCGCATCGTCGTTGGCCATGGCGAAGACGTTCCCTGTCGGCAGGTCCGGTACCGGAAAGAAGCCGCCGTTGTTGGCTTCCGTGGCGTTCCCCAAGCGCCATGCCGGGACGAACTCGCCCGTTCCGGCACCTTCCGGACCAAGCCTTTCCACGTCCGGTCCCAGGTCGAATTCGCTGGGCCAAATGCCACTGTCGAAGGACGATGAAAAGAACACGGACTGTGCCCGGGTGGTACCCGCTGTGCCCGCCCCAAGAACAAGCAGGAGCAACAGGGACGAGAGTTTCTTGGGAAGGATGGCCATGGGCGTAGGTTGGCCTTTCAGCCGTTCGCGGTCGGCGAAGTTACCTTCTTCCTTCCGCGCGGACCTCCATCCCCTTGCGCCAGCGAACAGTGTGGCACCGTTCGGCTCAGGCTTCGGCATATTCTTCCACCGGCGGACAGGTGCAGATCAGGTTGCGATCACCATATGCGCTGTCCACCCGGCTGACGCTTGGCCAGAATTTCCATTCGCGGTTCACGCTCACCGGGAAGGCCGCCTTTTCGCGTCCGTAGGCATGTGACCACGTGTCACCACACACTTCCTCGTTGGTGTGCGGGGCCATCTTGAGCACGTTGTCCGCTTTGTCGGCCTGTCCGCTTTCGATCTCCGCGATCTCGTTGCGGATGGCGATCATCGCTTCCACGAAGCGGTCCAGCTCGGGTTTCGCCTCGCTCTCCGTGGGTTCCACCATCAAGGTGCCCGCCACCGGGAAGCTCACCGTAGGTGCATGGAAACCGTAGTCCATCAAGCGTTTTGCGATGTCTTCCACCTCCACACCCGAGGTGCGTTTGAATTCGCGACAATCGAGGATCATCTCGTGGGCCACCATGCCTTCGGTTCCGGTGTACAGGATGGGGTAATGCTTCTCGAGCTTCGCCTTCAAGTAATTGGCGTTCAGGATCGCATACCGTGTGGCGTCCGTAAGGCCGACGCCCCCCAGCATCTTGATGTAGCCGTAGCTGATCAGGAGGATCAACGAACTGCCCCAGGGCGCGCTGCTTACAGCGGGTATGGCCTGTTCCCCGCCGGTCTTCACCAACGGGTGGCCTGGCAGGAAAGGCTTCAGTTTATCGTTCACACAGATGGGTCCCATGCCGGGGCCGCCACCGCCGTGCGGTATGGCGAAGGTCTTGTGCAGGTTCAGGTGGCACACATCGGCTCCAATGACACCCGGGCTGGTAAGCCCCACCTGTGCGTTCATGTTCGCGCCGTCCATATAAACCAGACCACCGTTGGCGTGGATCGTGGCGGTGATCTCCTTGATGGTCTCTTCATACACACCATGGGTGCTGGGGTAGGTCACCATCAAGCAGCTCAGTGTATCCTTGTATTGCTCCGCTTTGGCCTTCAGGTCGGCCACGTCCACATGGCCTTCGGCATCGGCCTTTACCACAACTACCTGCATTCCCGCCATTACAGCGCTGGCCGGATTGGTGCCGTGCGCACTGCTGGGGATCAAGGAAATGTTCCGGTGGTGGTCACCGCGTGAAGCATGGTATGCCCGAATGACCAGCAGGCCGGCGTATTCGCCTTGTGCACCGCTGTTGGGTTGCAGGCTTACCGCAGTGAAGCCGGTTGCCTTCGCCAGCGCATCGCTCAACTCGTTGAACACCTCTTGATAGCCCTGTGTCTGCTCCACAGGGGCGAAGGGATGCAGGGCTCCCCACTCCGGCCAGCTCAGTGGCATCAGGGTGCTCGCGGCGTTCAGCTTCATGGTGCACGAACCCAGCGGGATCATGCCGTGCATCAGGCTGAAATCCTTGTTCTCCAAGCGCTTGATGTAGCGCTGGAGTTCCAGTTCGGTGTGGTGCGTGTTGAAGACCGGATGGGTAAGGAAGGGGCTCGTGCGCTGCAGCTCGGCTGGTACGGCAAGGCTTGTCCCGTTGCTGCCCTGACCGGAGAGCTTGCTCCCACGGGCCTCTGCCAGTGCGGCAAGCACATCGTCCACGTCCGAGTTCCGCACCGTTTCATCGAACGCGATGCTGAACCGGTCGCCTACATAACGGAAGTTGATCGCCCTGTCCTCGGTCGCTCGCTTGACTTGCGCCAGGGTGGTGCCGTTGGGCAGTTCGAAGGTGAGGGTATCGAAGAACGCGCCATTGACCAGGGTGTAGCCGAGGTTTTTCGCCGTTTCGGCCAAGCGGCGTGTGTGGCCGTGCACCCGGCGAGCGATCCGTTTCAGACCTTCAGGGCCGTGGTACACGCCATACATGCCGGCCATCACTGCCAGCAGGGCCTGTGCCGTACAGATGTTGCTCGTGGCCTTGTCCCGGCGGATGTGCTGTTCACGGGTTTGCAGGGCCATGCGCAGTCCACGACGACCACGTCGGTCCTGGCTAACGCCGATGATGCGGCCGGGAATGAGGCGTTTGTATTCTTCCGAAGTGCAGAAGAACGCAGCATGAGGCCCTCCGTAACCCATGGGTACACCGAAGCGCTGGCTGTTGCCCACACAAACATCGGCACCCCATTCGCCCGGTGGCGTAAGGAGCACCAGGGAAAGCAGGTCGGCACAGACCGCCACACGCACATGGCCGGCTTTGGCCTTGGCCACCAGGTCCCGGTAGTCGTTCACACCACCGTCCATAGCGGGGTACTGCAGCGCCAGGCCGAAGTAGCTGCCGTCCGGTTCGAAATCCCGGGCATCGCCCACGACCAGTTCCACGCCGATCGGAATGCAGCGGGTCTTCAATACGTCGAGGTTCTGTGGGTAGAGGCCTTGGTCGGCGAAGAACTTCGTGGCACCGGCCAGTTCCTTCGGCCGCGCTGCATAAAGCATGTGCATGGCCTCTGCGATCGCGGTGGCTTCGTCCAACAACGATGCGTTGGCGATGGGCAGCCCGGACAACTCGCTTGCCATGGTCTGGAAGTTCAACAGCGCTTCCAGTCGGCCCTGTGCGATCTCGGCCTGGTAAGGGGTGTAGGCCGTGTACCAACCCGGATTCTCGAACACGTTGCGCTGGATCGCGGGTGGCAGTATGGTGCCGCTGTACCCCAGGCCGATGTAGCTGCGGAAAACCTTGTTCCTGGCACCCAAGCGGCGCATGTGGTCCAAATGGTCACGCTCGCTGAGCGCCGATCCGGTATCCAGCGCCTGTGGCGAACGGATGCCTTCGGGTACCGTGCGAGCGATGAGTTCGTCGAGGGTGCTTACCCCGATCGTACGCAGCATTTCAGCGGTGGCAACAGGGTCGGGGCCGATGTGGCGCTCTTGGTAGGTCTCGAAGTCCATGAGTGGTGTTTGCCGGAAAAGGCGAGCAAATATACTTGGGGGCCCGCCATGGGTTCGTGCGATGGATAACGACCACCGGCTTCCTACGGTTCACCGGCAAATCGGAGGTCTATCTTTGGCCACCTCATGCGCAACGGTATCCTTCTGCTGGCGGTCTTCGCTTTCGCATCACTGGCCCAGGCCCAGCGTGCGGATCGTATCCTGCTCATGAACGGTCAGGTGATCGACGCCCGGGTCGTGGGGCAAAGCACGTTGGAAGTGCGTTACCTCATTGAAACAGGCAGGGGCCTGCGCGAACGATCCGAACCCACCGAAGGCGTGTTCAGTGTTACGGACACCCTGGGCCGCGAACGGATCTGGTACTTCTACGATACCGTATTCGGTAACGACATGACCATCGACCAGATGCGCTGGTTCATCAAGGGAGAGCAGGATGCACGGAACGGCTATAAGCCCATCTGGCCCATGGTCAGTGGTTTCGTGGTGGGCGCAGGGGTCACCATGGCCTTGGACCTTGAGGTGAACGCGTTGCTTCTTCCGCCCTTGTTCGCCGCTTCCATGGTGCTGCCCAGGGTGCATGTTACCAAGGGGTCCATCACCGACCCGTTAATGGAAGGCGATGAATTCTACGCCTATGGCTATGCGAAGGTGGGTCGGACGAAACGGGTCATGAAGACGCTCCTGACCACGGCGGTGGGTGCGTTGGTCGGTATCGCCGTAAGGCAGTACATCATCGACCCGAATTTGTCCGAGGACCCTTGACCCGGATCTTGTGTACGGCACGACGATCGTCAGTTCAGGCCGGTGCCAAGAGGCTACTTTTACCGGCCGATGAAGACACCTTTCGAGAACTCTCTGTCCTTTGCCCGGTCACTGGACGACATCGATCCGCTGCGCAGCTTTCGCGATGAATTCCATTTTCCCCAACAGGATGGTGGACCCGTGCTCTATTTCACCGGCAACTCCCTGGGGCTGCAACCCAAAGCCGCTGCCGATGCGCTGAAGCAGGAACTCGACGACTGGGCGCGTTACGGTGTGGAAGGGCACTTCCATGCGAAGCATCCTTGGTACAGCTACCACGAGGAACTCACCGCTTCGCTAACACGTTTGGTGGGTGCACTGCCCGAGGAGGTGGTGGCCATGAACCAGCTCACCAGCAACCTGCACTTCCTGATGGTGAGCTTCTACCGGCCTGCCGGGAAGCGGCGCAAGATCCTCACCGAAACGCGTCCCTTTCCGAGCGATACCTATGCCTTCGCATCGCAGATCGCCTTCCACGGCGGAGATGCCGATGCGGACTTGGTGGAGGTGCAACCCGTGCCAGGCGAACACACGCTCCGTACCGAGGACATCGTGGCCAGGATCAACGAACTGGGTGATGAACTCGCATTGGTCTGTTTCGGTGGGGTCAACTTCTACACGGGACAGGCCTTCGACATGGAAGCCATCACCAAGGCTGCACATGCTGCAGGTGCAGTGGCCGGTTTCGATCTGGCGCATGCCGCCGGCAACCTGCATCTGAAACTCCATGACTGGAATGTCGACTTCGCCTGCTGGTGCAGCTACAAGTACCTCAACAGCGGTCCTGGCAGTGTGGCCGGGGTGTTCGTACACCAACGTCACTTGGGGAAAGAGCTTCCGCTGTTCGCCGGCTGGTGGGGCCACGACAAGGCCGAGCGATTCAAGATGGAGCGGACCTTCAAGCCCATGCCCACTGCCGAAGCCTGGCAGGTGAGCAACGCGCCGGTCTTCAGCATGGCGGTGCACCGTGTGGCACTGGAGCAGTTCGACCGGGCGGGGATCGCCAACCTTCGGGCCAAGAGCGAAGCGCTTACCGCCTACCTCGAATACGTGCTCGCCGAAGTGGCCAAAGCCACGGATACCCGGCTCGAATCGATCACGCCCACCGACCCCGCACAGCGTGGCGCTCAACTGAGCATACTCGCGCACGGCCACGGAAAAGAGCTTTTCGTTGAACTCACACGCCGCGGCGTTGTTGCGGATTGGCGGGAACCCAACGTCATCCGCGTCGCCCCCGTGCCGATGTACAATTCGTTCGAGGATGTGTGGCGGTTCGGACAGATCTTGAAAGCATGTATCGTCGGTTCGCACTGATCTCGCTACAGGGCACCTGTAGCGTCGACCCATTGGGTCGACTTAACACACGTTAGCCATGAAACAGATCACCATCGTCGGCGGCGGTCTCGTCGGAAGCCTGTTGACCGTATTCCTCGCCAAACGCGGGCACTCCGTCAACCTCTACGAACGCAGGCCCGACCCCAGGAAGACCAACGTTTATGCGGGGCGCAGCATCAACCTGGTGGTAAGCCACCGAGGTTGGACCGCAT
>JBIIYD010000123.1:0-8586 GCA_044347005.1 Flavobacteriales bacterium
GACAGTGGAAAGATCACCGGGCTCATGAACATGAGCAGGTGCACGCCGAAGGTGACCAGGAAGGTGAGGTCGCGGAATTTGGTGGTGAGGGCTGCCACGATGATGCCCAGCCCCATGCCCATGAGGGTAAGGACCACCACCAGAATTGGCAGTGCCAGGGCGTTGGCATCGAGCCCCCAGGCGTAATCGCTGAACAAGCGGTAACCCGACGCCAACACGAAGAAGGCGCCCAACATCACCACGAAATTGACGGCCGTGGACAAGGTGGTGGAGAGGGGGGAGATCAGCCGCGGGTAGAACACCTTGGTCATCAGGGCCGCGTTGGTGATGAAGGCCCCGGAAGTGCGGTTGACCACGCTGGCGAAGAAGGTCCACGGCACCACACCGGCCATGTAGAACAGCAGCGGCGGAATGCCAGGCGTGGAGAGCCGGGCCATGAGCCCGAAGATCACGGCGAACATGACCGCGGTGAGCAGCGGCTGCAGAACCTGCCAGGAGGAGCCCAGCAGGCTTTGTTTGTAAACGGCCACCAGGTCCCGGCGCACCAGCAGCATCAACAGGTCGCGGTAGTGCCAGAGCTCGGCCAGATCGATCCGCCACCAGGGACGCCTGGGCTCCACCACCACATCCCACGAGCTATGGTCCTGCGGATGCTGCATGGTCCCCGATCAGGCCTTGCGGGTGTCCTCCGCGCTTTGGTCCTTGCCCTTGCGCTTAGACTTGCGGCCGTATCCGTAGCCGTAGCCGTACCCGTAACCGGTACCGTAGCCGTAGGCGTAGCGGTAGCCGTAGCCGTAGTTGGTGTTGTAGTAGTACTTGCTCTTCTTGATCCGCACCCCGTTAAGGATGAAGCCGACGTTCTGGCTGGTGCCGCCCTGGAGGCTTTCCATGGCGTTGACCACGTGGTCCTTGTTGGCGAAACGCGTGTTCACCACGAACAGGGTGATGTCGGCAAGGCGCATCATCAGCAGCGCATCGGTGATCAGGCCCACCGGTGGGGTGTCCACCAGGATGTAGTCGTACTCGTCACGAGCTTCCACCAACAATGCCTCCAGGTGTTTGCTCAGGATCAACTCGGAGGCGTTCGGCGGGGTCGGTCCGGCCAGCATCACACTGAAATTCTCGAACTGCGTGGGCATCACCACCTCGCGCCAACGCACTTTACCCACGAGCACATTGCTCAGGCCGATGGGATTGGTAAGTCCCAGCCCCACCCCCACCTTGGGTTTGTGCAGGTCCATTTCCAGCAGCAGCACCCGTTTGCCGGCCTTGGCCAGGATGGTGCTCAGGTTCACCGAGCAGAAGGTCTTGCCTTCGTTCGGGCGGTAGCTGGTGACCAGCACCACCTTGCCCTTGCCCTCCACGCCGGGCACGTATTCAAGGTTGGTGCGCACCGTGCGGAAGGACTCCGTGATGGCGGCCTTCGGGTCGCTGTCCACCACCACGTAATGCTCTTCGGCCTTGTCGCTGGCAATGATCTCGCCGTACACGGGCAAGGCGATGATCTCCTTGAGCTGGTCGGCGTTCTCGATGCGGTCGTAGAACATGATGCGCACGAATACGATGACCATGGAAACCATGAGCCCGCCCAGGAGGAAGGTGTACAGGATCTTGGTCTTGTCGGGTGCCACCACGCCCAGGGCACGGGCATTTTCGATGACCTTGGTGGTGGGGACGATACCGGCCCGGGCGATGGCCGTGGTGGCCCGCTTCTCGAGCAGGAAGAGGTACATCTTCTCGTTCACGTTCACCCTGCGCCGGATGTTCATCATCCCACGTTTGCTCTCCGGCAGCTCACGGATCAATCCTTCATAGTGTTCGACCTCCTGATCCACGTAGGCGACCTTTTCCTCCATCGCCTTACGCAGGTTGGCGATGTACGTGAACATGTTCTCCCGGGTGCGGGCCATAAGGTCCTTCATCTGCAGGATGGCCACGTTCTCCGGTGTGGCCGTGTAAAGCTTGGTGTTGATGGTCATCTGCATGCCATACAATTCCTCCAAGGACGACTTCAAGTATGCATCCTCGATGATGTACAGTGCCGGTGGCAGGAGCGTCTCTTGGCCGATGTTGATGATGTACGCTTCCAGGTCGTCCAGGCTCTTCAGCTTGAGTTCGATGCTCCTGCGCTCCAGATCGAAGTTCATCATCTCCTTGAAGTAGGTCCCCTCCTCGCGACCCAGGTCCAGGATCTGGCGCTCGTCCTTGTAGTCTTGCAGTTCCATCTCCTGCACATCCAGGATCTGCGTCACCTCGTCCAGCTGGATGTCGATGTATTTCAAGGTGTTCTCGTTCACATCGATCTCGCTCTTGAGCGTGTACTGGATGTACATCTTCGAAAGCGTGTCCAGGAACATCTTGGCCCGTTCGGACACCGCGTCCTCCATGGTGATGTTGATGATGGAGGTGTAGTCCGCGTTCACCACCTTCACCTTCGCCTTATACTTGTTGATGAGCGCGTTCTTCTCGTGCTTGATGATCTGGTAGTCGGTGGGCGTGTGCGAAGAGATGTTGTCGGTATTGATGTAGGGAGCCAGGCTCAACTTGATGCGCAAGTCCTGGTCGCGGGCCACCTTGCCGATGGGGAACACCTTGCGCACCACCTCGCCAAGCCTTTCGTAGCTCAGTTCGTAGGTATCCAGCCCCAACAAGCGAAGGTCCAGGGGGCGCTCGTAAAGGCGGTCATCGAACACGTCCATTTCAACCGTGAATGGCCGCGTGGAATGGATCTGGGAGGTCTTGAAGCGCCCAACGATGAAATACGAGACCTCGAAATCGAGCCGGGAAAGCACATCGGCGATCAGGTCGTACGAGGTGATGACCCGCTGCTGGTTCACCATCTCCACATAACTGCCCACGTAACCGATGTCCTTGTAGACCGAGGACTGGTAATCATAGGTGGTCTTTTCCTGCAGAAGCACCGAGGTGCTCGCCCCATAGATGTCGGGAAGCTTGTACGTGTAGAGGTAGGACAACACCCCCGACAAGGCCAGGGCGACCGTCACGATATACCAATTCTTGGAAGCTATCCGCAGGATATATCGGAGGTCCGTGGCCTCGACGATGCTACCCTTGATCTGGTTCTTTGGAGTTGCCATGGACACTGACCGCCCTGCGTATGCTACGGCCGGGGCCGCTACCGCAGCAGGCCCGCGAGAGGAGGGCAAATATAGCCTTGGCAACCGTTGCACCCGGCACCCGTCTTCCTTCGGCCGGGCATTCGATGCACCACGACGGCCTTGGACCCCATGGCCCCGGGGTGGACCGTAACTCCCGGATAATGTTACTTTTGCGCCGCTCCGGTCTTTCCGTCCATGATACACATTAATCGTTTTATTACCCTTCTGCTGGTCCTGGTGGCCGGTAGTATGGGCATGGTAATGGCGCAACCACCCATCGGTGGCGCTCCACCGTGTTGGCCCCCTCCCTGCATCCCCATCGATGGTGGACTCGGCCTCTTGATCGCCGCCGGTGCCTTGCTGGGTGGCAAACAGGCCCTGGCGGCCCGCAAAGCCCGCAAGCGCTCCCTGTAATGTCCTCCCAGACCGCCGCTACAGCGGTGTTCCGAGATCCTGTACTACGCTTCTTCGCTCTTGCAGGAGTTCTCTATCTGGCTTGGTACGCCTTGTACGAATTCGTACTCCATCCTGCCGGCTTCGTCGACCGCTTCCTGATCGACAACCTGGTGAGCGCCACCGGGACCCTGTTGGGTACTATCGGTTACGAGCTGATCCCCGAACCCGCACAGCCCGAGCGCACCATCGGTGTGCAGGGCGGCATCCTCCTGTGGGTCGGCGATGCCTGCAACGGCGCCTCGCTGTTCGCGGTCTACCTCATCTTCCTGCTCGCCTTTCCCGGCCCCTGGCGACACAAGGCCTGGTTCGCCGCAGTGGGCCTGCTCAGCATCCATGCGATCAACATCCTGCGTATCGCAGCCCTGTGCATCGTCACGGTGTACGACTACGAACTGCTCAACTTCAATCACGACTACACCTTCTATGTGGTGGTATACGGCTGGGTCTTCGGGCTGTGGTACTTGTGGATCGAGCGGTTCAGCGGTGTACGCCGCAGCGCAGCTGCCGACAGAGGCCATGCAACGGTGGTGAACGATGCGCGCTGACCCTGTACCGAAGCCCATGCGACGCGCGGCCGTCCTGGCCATCTGGGCGATAGCCATAACCCTGGGGGCCATCCGGGATTTCTTCTTCTACAACCTGAACTACCAGCTCGACGCCGTGGCGCGCCAAAGCCCGGTCTCCTACGCCCATAGCATGTTCCAAGGCTGGGTGCAGGGCTGGGACCTCGCTACCCTGTTGCGGTTGAAATGGGTGCTGGCCTTCCTGTTCGCCGGAAGCATGTTGCTGATTTGCCTCGCGCTGGCCCGTGTGCTCTTCGGCGAACACCGGCACCGGCGCGCGATCATGCTCGCATACCTCGTGTTCGGCGGACTGGCGCTGGCGCTGCACGGCCTGGCGGGCGTCCACCCGGCCTTCGGACACATCGGTGTCAAACTCTTGCATTCCCTCCAGTACCCGGTGGTGCTCTTCCTCGTTTGGGCAGCGGCACTGCTTACGCAAGCACAACGCAGCACCGGTCCATAGCACCTTGTCGGCTACCTTAGCCACCGTTCACCGAACCCGACCCCATGACCCGCGATACGGCCATTTTCCAGCTCATCGACCAAGAAAAATGGCGCCAGACCAAGGGTCTGGAACTCATTGCCAGCGAGAACTTCACCAGCGAGCAGGTCATGGAGGCCGCCGGATCGGTGCTCACGAACAAGTATGCCGAGGGGCTCCCCCACAAACGCTACTACGGCGGCTGCGAATTCGTGGACCAGGTGGAGGACCTCGCCATTGCCCGGGTGAAGGAACTGTTCGGCGCGGCGTGGGCCAACGTGCAACCCCACAGCGGCGCGCAGGCCAATGCCGCCGTGATGCTCGCCTGCCTTAAACCCGGTGACACCATCCTGGGGTTCGACCTGAGCCATGGCGGGCACCTGACCCACGGCAGCCCGGTCAACTTCAGTGGCAAGCTCTACCGTGCCACGTTCTATGGCGTTGAGCAGGAGACCGGTCGCGTGGACATGGCGAAGGTGGCCGAGATCGCACGGCGCGAACAGCCCAAGATGATCATCTGCGGCGCCAGTGCCTACAGCCGCGATTGGGACTATGCCGGTTTCAGGGCCGTGGCCGATGAGGTGGGAGCATTACTCCTGGCCGACGTGAGCCACCCGGCCGGTTTGATCGCCGCGAAACTCTTGAACGACCCGCTACCACACTGCCACATCGTGACCACCACCACCCACAAGACCTTACGCGGACCACGGGGAGGCTTGATCATGATGGGACAGGACTTCCCGAACCCCTGGGGCTTGAAGACGCCGAAGGGCGAAGTGCGCATGATGAGCGCCGTGCTCGATGGTGCGGTGTTCCCCGGCACACAGGGTGGACCATTGGAGCACATCATAGCGGCCAAGGCCGTGGCCTTCGGCGAAGCACTGGAGCCGGGCTTCAAGGAATACGGAAAGCAGGTGATGGCCAACGCCGCTACCATGGCGAAGGGCTTCATGGACCTGGGCTATACCGTGATCAGCGGCGGTACGGACAACCACAGCATGCTGATCGACCTGCGCAACAAGGGCCTCACGGGCAAGGAGGCCGAGCGTGTGCTCGGGCTGGTGGACATCACGGTGAACAAGAACATGGTACCCTTCGACACCCAGAGCCCCTTCGTGACCAGTGGCATCCGCATCGGAACACCGGCGATCACCACACGGGGCCTCAAGGAAGCCGAAGCCGCCCAGGTCGTGCGCCTGATCGATGCCGCACTCACGCACCCCGCGGACCAGGGTGAATTGGACCGGATCCGCTTCCAGGTGAACGGCATGATGCGGCTAAGGCCTTTGTTCAACTGGTGATGGAAAACTCACCCTCCTTCCGCACCCGCATCAACCTGCGGTGGGCCGATATCGATGCCAATTTCCATTTGCGGCACAGCGTGTTCTACGACCTGTGCGCGCAGCAGCGCATGGAGGCCCTGTCCTCCATGGGCATCACCCTGCGCAGCATGCAGCAACAGCACTACGGTCCCATCATCTTCCGCGAGGAATGCACCTTCCGCCGCGAGATCAAGCTCGAAGACGAAGTGTACGTGGAACTGCAGCTGAGGTACCTGAGCCGCGACCATGCCCGCTTTTCCTTCGCCCACACCTTCGTGAAGGCCGATGGCACCTACTGCGCCACGCTGATCGTGGAAGGTGCCTGGATGGATACCAAGCTGCGCAAGCTGGCCGCACCGCCCGCCGTGGCTTCCGACGCCATGGACCACCTGCCCCGCACGGCGGAGTTCGAGTGGAAGTGAGCATCGGGTGCACGACATGGACAAGGGTGTTCCAGGGGGCCTGGATGCCTGAACACGCCACGCGGATGGAGGTCGATGGCCCGACCCTGGCCGTGGCATGACGTAGGTCAGCCGGGCGCCCGGCCACGCGGATAACTTGGCCGCGCGATGCGACGCATACTGGTACCCACGGACCTGAGCACACTCTCGAGCCACGCCCTGCAAGCGGCCGTGCACATCGCCGAACGTACCGGTGCAACGATCCACCTGCTGAACGTGGTGCCGGTACCGGGCGGCATGGCGCTGAACGAAGATGGGATCCCGGTGGAGGACGGAACCCTGGATGTGGCTCCCTTCCTGGCGGAGGGCGAACGCAACGCCGAGGCCATGGCACGGATGGCCGCACGGTTCCAGCACCCGATCGTGACCCGGCTGTGCTATGGCGGCATCGCCGACCGCATCATGCAGACGGTGGACGAACTTTCCATCGACCTGATCGTCATCGGGACCAAGGGTGGAAGCAGCATGCGCGACAGGCTCGTGGGGCTGCTGGTGGAGCACCTTATCGGCCGGTCCGCCGTACCGATCCTGACCCTGAAGGACGAAAGCCCGATCCTGGGCTTGCACCGGATCATCTTCGCCAATGCCTTCGCCCGTGAACACCAGTACTTCGACATCCTGCGCGACCTGCACGAACTGCTGGGCAGCACCATCGAACTGCTGCGCGTGAACACACCGAAGGACACGGCAGCGGTGGAAGTGGTGCGCGGGCACATGGACCGTTTCGCGTCAGATAACCACCTGGTCCGTTATTCGAAACACGTGGTGAAGGCACCCACGGTGGAACAGGGCGTGCTGCAATGGACCGAGCTGCACGGCGGCGACCTCTTGGCGATGCGGACCCACGGCCGCAGCGGTTTCGCGCGCCTGATCCGGGGCTGTGTGAGCATCGACCTGGTGAACAGCCTGAAGATGCCGATCCTGACCATCCGCGTGCCATGAGCGTCATCGAATTCCTAAGCCAACCGTGGCCGTGGTACGTGGCCGGGCCCATCATCGCCACGGTATACATGCTGCTGTTGTGGTTCGGCAAGAGCTTCGGGATCAGTGCCACCTTGCACGCCGCCTGCAGCATGCTGGGCGCCGGAAAACGGATCCCTTTCTTCCGCTTCGACTGGCGCACCCAAACGTGGAACCTGCTGTTCGTGCTGGGCTCGCTGATCGGTGGTTTCCTTGCGGCCACCTTCCTGAGCGACCCGGCAGGCCCGCGGCTGGCACCGGCTTTTACCGAATGGGCATCGGCCAACGGACTGGAAAGCTGGAAAAGCGGCATGACACCCACGGAGCTCTTCGACCTGCAGGCCGCCATTTCGTTGCGGGGTCTCGTGATGGTGGTGGTCGGCGGTTTCCTCGTGGGCTTCGGTTCGCGTTATGCCGGCGGGTGCACCAGCGGACACGCCATCAGCGGGCTGAGCAACCTGCAACTGCCATCGCTGGTGGCTGTCATCGGCTTCTTCATCGGCGGACTGATCGTCACATGGCTGCTCATGCCGCACATCCTCGCCCTCTGACATGAAGCACCTCAAGTTCATCCTCCTGGGCATCGTCTTCGGCATCATGTTCACCAAGGCCGAAGTGGTCAGCTGGTACCGCATCCAGGAGATGTTCCGCTTCCAGAGCTTCCACATGTACGGCGTGATCGGCAGCGCCGTTGTGCTGGGCGCCCTGGGTACCGCGGTGATCAAGGGCTTGCGCATGAAGGACCTGTACGGCAACACGATCCTGTTCCAGGACAAGCAACGCACCTGGGCGCGCTACCTCATCGGCGGCACCATCTTCGGGCTCGGCTGGGCCCTCACCGGCGCCTGTCCGGGACCGATGTTCACCTTGGTGGGGGCAGGGCATCCGGTGTTCCTGCTCACCATCGCCAGCGCCATTGCCGGAACCTGGGCCTACGGTGCGCTCAAGGACAAGTTGCCGCACTGAGCGCTACTGCGGAGCACGTCAAGCTCGAACAGGAAGCGAGGCGATCCCGGGCTTCCCTTCGACCGAAGGTCCGGTCCCGAAGCCTTCGACCCTACGGCGAAGTCCGATCACCGCAACAAGTCATCGAGCGCTTACCTTGACGGCCCTTTCAACACCCTGACCATGCGTTCGCGGACCATCCTCCCACTGCTTGCCTGGCTCGTCATCGGTACCAGCGCCACGGCACAGCCCATCGTTTCGGGCACCCTGAACTACGGC